>JARYLO010000009.1 GCA_029907605.1 Sedimentisphaerales bacterium | reverse complement strand
CTAGGCCTTGCACCGAGCCTGATCAGTTCGTCCTTTAGAAGGCGTATGTCATCTCCACACTGAACAAAACTCAAGGCTATGTAATCCACCTCCATCTGGACAGCAAACTGGATATCTTTATAGTCCTTTTCGGTCAGGGCAGGTATGGCCAAGGCGGTATCAGGGAGGTTGATGCCCTTGTTCGAGATGACGCGACCTCCTACCTTGACCGTGCAATAGATCGCCCTTTGCTTGTTCTCCCTGCAGACCAGCCTGATCTTGCCGTCATCGATCAATATCCTATGCCCTGGCTGGACCTGCGGTATCACCTCTGGATGGCTGATGGAAAGGACTGGCCCTGCCGCTCCTTCGAGGCTGCCGAATAGACCCTGGATGACTAGTTCTTGGCCTTCGACTAGCAGGATGCCGCCTTCTGGCAACTGACCTACCCTGATCCTTGGGCCACAAAGGTCGGCGATAATGGCCACAGGCAGCCCAAGCCTACGACTGGCGGCCCGTACTGCCTGGATGCGTTGGGCGTGTTCGGCCTGGGTGCCGTGCGAGAGGTTCAGCCGAAAGGCCCTTGCACCCTGCTGCATCATCTGTTCGATGACCTGCTGGGAGGAACTGGCTGGGCCGAGTGTGGCGATGACCTTTGTCAAGAGCATTGGATCTATTGGTGACATCCTTGCATACCAGAAGCCCTAAAGTACATCTAGCTTGTACGTTGGACGTGGCCAGGTCAATACCTATCTGGCCTGTTGAGGCTTGTCGGCACAGGATCGCACACTAGAATGTGCCTGGTGTGGTTGAAAGGAGAGGTATGCTGGCCAGACTTCATAGTGTGACACTGGAGGGCATAGAGGGGATACTCTGTGAGGTGGAGGTGGACGTAGCAAGAGGGGGCTTCGAGAAGACGATCATCGTTGGCCTGCCAGATACAGCGGTAAAGGAGAGCGTTGAGCGGGTCAAGAGCGCGATCGTCAACAGCGGTCTACCCTATCCCAAGACCCAGTCAGTGGTCAACCTTGCGCCTGCAGACGTGCGCAAGGCCGGTCCTGCATTTGACCTGCCCATAGCCATAGGGACACTGGTAGGACAGGGGCAGGTCTGCCAGGATAGACTTGACAAGACCGTGATAGTGGGCGAGCTGGCCCTGGATGGCAGGGTAAGGCCTATCAACGGGGCACTGAGCATGGCCATGACCGCAAAGGCGCATGGTTTCCCATCTATCCTCGTGCCTGCCGAGGACGCCATGGAGGCGGCAGTGGTACGCGGGATAGATGTCTATGGTGTAGGGTCTCTGGCACAGGCGGTTGCCTTCTTGAATGGCCAGGTCAGATTGGTCCCAAGCACCGTGGATCTAGAGGGGCTCTTTGAGACTGAGGGCAGATATGACATCGATATGGCCGATGTAAGAGGTCAAGAGGCGGCAAAACGTGCCTTGACCGTTGCTGCAGCAGGGGGGCACAACGTCTTGATGATAGGGCCACCAGGTGCAGGCAAGACCATGCTTGCCCAAAGGCTCGTGACGATCCTTCCCCCGTTGACCCTTGCAGAGTCGTTGGAGACCACCAGGATCTATTCAGCCATGGGCCTGCTTGGCAAGGGGAAGGCCCTGCTGGCCAGACGTCCGTTTAGGTCTCCACACCATACGGCAAGTGGGCCTGCCCTGATTGGTGGAGGCCCTGAGGCAAAGGCAGGCGAGCTTTCCCTGGCCCATAATGGGGTGCTGTTCCTGGATGAGTTTGCCGAGTTCCCAAGGCATGTCTTGGAGATGATCAGGCAGCCCTTAGAAGAGGGGGCAGTGACGGTCTCAAGGGCCAGGCGGACGATACAATACCCGGCAAGATTCATGTGTGTGGCATCCCTGAACCCATGCCCATGCGGGTACTACGGGTCTTCCACCAAGCGTTGCCGGTGCACCCCCAACCAGATCGAGCGCTACCTGGCCAAGGTCTCAGGTCCTTTGATGGACAGGATCGATATCCACATCGAGGTCCCAGCAGTGACCTTCTCAAAGCTAAGATCTGGCAGCGATCAACGTTCTTCTGCCGTCATTAGGGACTCTGTCTTGGCGGCCAGGGCGATACAGGCTGCCAGGTTCTCGGGCCAGCCAGGCAAGACCAATGCCCACATGACCCATAGGGAGGTGGAACGATTCTGCCAACTGGACCCCACCTGCCAGGCCATGCTCAAGGAGGCGATGGACAGCCTGGGCCTTTCTGCTAGGGCCCACGACAAGGTCTGTAAGGTGGCCAGGACGATCGCAGACCTGGAGGGGGTCGACAGGATCAGGCCGGAGTTCCTTGCCGAGGCCATAGGCTACAGGAGACTAGAACGCAGGCCATAGGGCATTGAGTATTTTGTGATATTTTTCACATTAAGACTTGACTTGCCCTCTCTTTCTGCTTATCCTGCGAGTCTATTTGTTGGTCTTGGCGCAGGATTTGGCAGACATGGGACAGTTGGGTTCTGCTGCAAGGCTGTCGAGCTACAGGTATGCCTTGTTGAGATTCAAGGCCCTTGGCCGGGTCCGCGCGTTCTCGCAGGATATTGCTGCTGCCAGTGGCGTTACTGCCGCCCAGGTCCGCAAGGATTTCTCGGTGTTCCAGATTCCTGGCAATCGGAAGGGTGGATATGATGTCCAGACGTTGCTGGATAGGATCACCAATGTACTTGGACTGGATCGGGCCAACAGGTTCATCCTTGCCGGGGTCGGTAACCTTGGTAGGGCCTTGCTGGGCTATGCCAGGTCATACGGCGATGGCATAAGGATCATGGCTGCCTTCGATGTAGATCCGGCGAAGTTCTCATTGGACCTGGGCGTACCTGTGATGCCATTGTCGCAGATGCCTGGATTCATCCAGAAGGAAGACATAGGGTTTGGGATCATTGCAGTGCCTGACTTTGCTGCCCAACAGGTGATGGAGCTGATGGTTGGGGCTGGGATAAGGGGGATCCTGAACTTCGCTCCTATTTGCCTGTATCCACCTTCCGGGTGTGTCATTCGGAATGTCAATCTTGCTGCAGAACTAGAGGGCCTGGTGTATGCGGTCGGGACGCAGCGGGAGACGGGTCAATGACCATCAGGACCCTCAGGCAGAGGCTCATCATATTCTTCCTGGCCGTGATAGCGGTTATGGCATGTCCAGTTGTGATGCTGGGTTATCACATCATCAGCCGACAGATGATGCGACGCGTGGATGCGGAGGTCTATAGGGCCTTGGGTGCAGCCAGGTTCTTTTATAACCTGCAGCTTGACAGGATTGGCGAGGCCCTCAGGTTGGTCGGTATAGATAGACGAAGGGATATTGAGGACCTCAAGACATTCCTGGATCTGCATTACCTGGTCAGATGCGAGGACCTTTCATCAGTAACCAGCCCGATAGCAAGAGCTGCAATCTCGCAACGCAGGCCGGTCGTAGGTACAAGGATCATACCCAAGACGGAATTGGTCCAGATCGACCCAAACCTGGCCGAAGGGAGGCTGCTGCGGATAAGGCCTACACCGAAGGCGAGGCCTACGGAAAGGTCTGTGCTGGATGCGGTCATGGCCAAGGAGTGTGCGGTACCAATACTCGATGATGGCGGCAGTCCGATCGGTGTCGTGTATGGTGGCAGGGTGATCAATCTGGACTATGCCTTTGTGGACAGGATAAGGACCTTGGTATTTGGTGATGAGGACTACAGGGGTGTCCCTGTGGGTACCGTGACGGTGTTCCAAGATGATGTGAGGATCGCCACCAATGTCGTAGATGAATACGGCGATAGGGCGGTAGGTACAAGGGTCTCTGCTGAGGTCTACAAGGCTGTGGTTGAAGAAGGCAAGACCTGGCTGGACCGTGCCTTTGTTGTAACCGATTGGTACAAGACCGCATATGAGCCCATCCGCGATATTGAGGGCAAGATTATCGGGATCCTGTACGTCGGTATACTCGAGAGGCCCTTCAAGGATATGGCCACTAGGATCGCATTGTTGTTCCTGCTGATAGTAGCTGGTGCTACTGTGTTGGCGGTGGTCCTGGCATTGTTGCTGGCCGCTACTATATCAAGGCCATTGACAGAGGTTGTCCGAGCCAGTGAGTGCCTTGCTGCAGGTGATTGGGATTGCAGACTTAGTACAGATACACCATTGAAGGAGCTTAACACACTCGCTGAGGCCTTCAATGCGATGGCTGCTGGTCTTAAGGAGCGGGATGAGGACCTGAGGCAGACCAACCAGAAGCTCTTGGCAGCCAATAAAAACTACGTTGACCTGATTGGGTTTGTCGCGCATGAGCTAAAAGGTCTGTTGGCCCCTGCTGTGATGAATGTCTATTCCATCAGGGATGGATACCTTGGCATGATCAACTTCAAGCAGCAGAAGGCCATAGAATCGGTTGCGCGGAGTCTGGATTACCTTTCCGGGGTTGTGCAAAAGTTCCTCAACCTTGGCAGGATAGAACGGGGGAATCTGGTGGTCAACAGGCAGTCCGTCTTGCTAAGACAGGATATCCTTGGTCCGGCCGTGGATTCGATGGCTGCATTGTCAGGCCGCAAGGGACTAAAGATCACGATAGACATCGACCAGGATATCTCCGTCAATGTGGATCCTGACCTTATGCGTGTGGCGGCGAATAACCTGGTCAACAATGCAGTCAAGTATGCCAAAGAGGCAGGCAAGGTCGCGATTCGTGCTGCGCAATCGAATGGCAAGGTTCGGGTTGAGATCTATAATGATTCGATCCCGATATCTCCTGATCAGCTTGGCAGGCTATTCAAGAAGTTCAGCAGGCTGGACAACGAGCAGACAAGGAAGGAGAAGGGTACGGGTTTAGGCCTGTACATAACAAAGCAGATCATAGAGGCACACGGTGGGCGGATTTGGGCCGAGCCTCGCAGTGATGGTAATGCATTTATCTTTGAGATACCAAGGGGGTAGATTATGGTGACACCGTTGGATTTGATACGCAAGAAGAGGGCTGAGGCAGTAAGCAGGATCATAGGAAAGGGCTATCTTGCAGCCAAGAGGGTCTACGTCGGGATGGCGACCTGCGAGATTGCTGCTGGCTCCAAAGAGGTAATGGAGGTATTCAAACAGGCCATCGCAAAGGGCATCGTCAAGGATGTCTACCTGAGCCAAAAGGGTTGTGCTGGCAGGTGTAACCTCGAGCCTACAGTAGAGGTCATAGAGACAGGCAAGATGCCCGTACGGTACGGCCGAATAGATGCGGACAAGGCCAGGCAGATCATCGAGAAACACCTAAAGGGTGGTCAGGTCATAGAAGAATGGGTAATTGGCTAGAAAGGCTTACGAGATGATGGAATACGCGATAACGATATGTGAAGGACCTACGTGCATCGGTAGGCATGCGGACAGGCTAAGGGCGATCCTACTAGAGGAGCTGGCCAAGAGAGGTCTGAAGGATCATGTCAGGATCAATATATCTGGCTGCCTTGGCATGTGCCACAAGGGCCCTTTTCTGGTGGTAAATCCCGGTTATACGATATATGGAGGTGTAACCGAATCTGATATACCTGTCATAGTCGAGGAACACATCGTCAAGGATAGGCCCATAGCCAGGTTGGCCGTCCAGGAGGACCACCTTTTCAATAGATTTTACCGCATATTTGGCGATGTGGGATTCTTTGGTAAGCAGATGAGGATTACCCTGCGGAATTGTGGGATTATAGACCCTGAAAACATAGATGATTACCTTGCCCTGCGGGGATATGAGGCCCTGGCCAAGGTCTTAACCGAGATGACGCCTCAGCAGGTGATTGCAGAGGTAAAGCAGTCAGGTCTCAGGGGGCGCGGTGGGGCTGGTTTCCCGACAGGCCTGAAGTGGGAGCTGACCGCTAAGCAGCCTGGCCCTGAGAAGTATGTCATATGCAATGCAGATGAAGGCGATCCAGGGGCATTCATGGATCGCAGTGCGATTGAGGGAGACCCCCATACCATACTTGAGGGCATGATAATCGGTGGCTATGCGATAGGCTCTAATCATGGCATTGTCTATATCAGGGCCGAGTATCCATTGGCGGTAAGGCGGCTGGAGATAGCCATCCAGCAGGCCAGGCAGCACAACCTGCTGGGCAAGGGGATACTGGGGACCAACTTTGACTTTGACATAGAGATAAGATTGGGCGCAGGTGCATTCGTCTGCGGGGAGGAGACGGCCCTCATACAATCTATAGAGGGGGCAAGGGGTATGCCAAGGCCTAGGCCACCATTTCCTGCCACAAGCGGTCTTTTCGGCAAGCCCACATTGATAAACAATGTGGAGACCTGGGCCAATATACCTGTGATCATCCTGGAAGGTGCCAAGTGGTTCAGCAGCATAGGCACCGAGACGAGCAAGGGTACCAAGGTCTTTGCCCTTGCAGGCTGTGTGGTGAACACCGGCCTGGTGGAGGTGCCTATGGGTACTACCATTCGGCAGGTGGTCTACGACATAGGCGGGGGTATACCTGGCGGCAAGAGACTGACAGCGGTCCAGACGGGCGGTCCTTCTGGAGGGTGTCTGCCGGAGTCTTATCTGGATACGCCTGTGGATTACGAGTCGCTTGCGAAGGCCGGTTCCATCATGGGGTCTGGCGGCATGATCGTCATGGACGAGACTGCGTGCATGGTGGATGTGGCAAGGTTCTTCCTGGAGTTCACGCAAAGTGAGTCATGCGGTAAGTGTACCCCATGCAGGGAGGGCACAAAGCGGATGTTGGAGATCCTGGAACGTATCGTGCAGGGTAAGGGCAGGCCAGGCGATATAGAGAGGCTAGAACGCTTGGGTAATATGATCAAGAAGGCCTCGCTATGTGGGCTTGGTCAATCGGCCCCAAATCCTGTACTCAGTACGATAAGGCATTTTAGGGATGAATATCAGCAGCATATCGAGCAAAAGCGCTGCCCTGCCGGTGTGTGTAAGGCCTTGCTGACCTATACCATAACCGACGCGTGCGTAGGGTGCGGGGCATGCAAGAAGGTCTGCCCTGTTGGCGCGATAAGTGGAACCAAGAAAGAGAAACATGTTATAGATCAGGCCAAGTGTATCAGGTGTGGACAGTGTTATACAACCTGTAAGTTCAATGCGATCAGTCGTTCATAGGGGAAAAGATGTCGAAGATTACCATCTATATCAATGGCAAACCATATAAGGTAGAGCCAGGCCAGACCATAATGCAGGCAGCAGATAAGCTTGGTTTTCACATACCGAGGCTCTGTTACCACCCCAAGCTTTCTATTGAAGGGGCCTGCCGTGTATGCATAGTTGAGGTCGAAGGGATGAAGAACTATGTAGCCTCTTGTGCCTTTCCTGTCTCAGACGGGATGAAGATCCGCACAAATACCCTGGAACTCCGTCAGGCCAGGAGGGACATAGTGGAGTTGTTACTAGACAATCATCCGCAAGATTGCCATGTCTGCGAGAGGAATGGCACATGCGAATTGCAGCGTCTTTCTTATAGCATGGGCATCCGCAATAGGCACTTTGAGGGCCAAAGGAAGGACTACCCTGCGGATGAGTCATCCGAGGCGGTCATTCGTGATCCGAACCGTTGCATCCTGTGCGGCCGGTGCGTACGCCTCTGTTCAGAGATCCAGCAGATCCATAACCTCAGCCAGGCATATCGCGGTTTCAAGACGGTTGTCATGCCTGCATACAATATACCGATGAAGGACTCGGTCTGCTCTTGCTGCGGTCAGTGCGTCAATGTCTGTCCGACCGCTGCATTCCTGGAGAAGAACCACACAAAGGAGGTTTTTGCAGCCCTCAATGATCCAAGTCTAGTCAAGGTGGTTCAATTTGCACCATCGGTGCGTGCTGCAATAGGAGAGGCATTTGGCCTGGAACCAGGTCACAATATGGAAGGCCAGCTCGTGGCTGCGTTGAGGCGATTGGGCTTTGATTATGTCTTCGATACGCAGTCTGGTGCGGACTTGACCATTACGGAGGAAGCCAGCGAGTTCCTTGAGAGGCTTCAGGGTAAGGGTAAGTTGCCCATGATCACCTCTTGTTCGAGCGCCTGGATGAAGTGCATGGAACAGTTCCATCCTGATCTGATCGATAATATCTCAACATGCAAGTCGCCGATGTCCATGACCGGCGCTATGGTCAAGACCTACTTTGCAAGGAGGTTGAAGGTTTCACCAGAGAAGATCTGCTCAGTTGCTGTTATGTGTTGCACTGCAAAGAAATATGAGGCTGCCAGGCCAGAGCTGATGGTCGATGGGCTTAGGGCCGTAGACTACGTGGTAACCACACGTGAGGCCGCATGGATGATAAAATCAGCTGGCATAGACTTCCTGAACATAATACCTGAACCATTTGACGAGCCATTGGGCATCTCTTCTGGTGCAGGTGTCATATTCGGTACCACCGGCGGGGTAATGGAGGCAGCCCTTCGCAGTGCTTATGAATTATTTACAGGCCAGACACTGGTGGATATCGAGGTTCAAGCAGTGCGGGGATTTGAGGCCATAAAGGAGGGAAAGGTGGTAATGGATGGACAAGAGATACGGGTAGCAGTCACACATGGTCTAGGCAATGCCTCAAAACTGTTGGACATGGTCCGAGAGGATCCTAAGAGGTATCACTTCATAGAGATCATGGGCTGTCCAGGTGGCTGCATAGGAGGAGGCGGTCAGCCATATGCTGGTGTAAATGCCATACCTTTGGATGAAGATGCGCTCAAGAAGAGGGCACAGGTCTTGTATGATCTGGACAGACACAGGACGATCAGGAGGAGCCATGAGAACCCAGCGGTCCAGCGACTGTACAAGGAATTCCTTCAGAGGCCATTGAGCCCGATCTCACACAAGTATCTACACACACATTACAAGGCCAAGGAGCCTAGGGGGGTAATACCCAGGTCTTGATATGGAGCTTGATATGCAGACGACTACTGATCAGAACAGACAACAACTAATAGAGTATATCAACCAACTGCCAGACAGGCCTTACCGCGATTCCTATCTGATAGCGGTCTTGCACAAGGCGCAGGAACTGTATGGATACGTTTCGCGTGATGCCATGGATCTGATCTCCAGTCAGATGCAGATCCCTACTGCACATATATGGGGTGTTGTGACATTCTACCACTATTTCAGGACTCAGCCGCCTGGCCGGTATCAGATCTCCGTCTGTTTGGGTACCGCATGCTACGTCAAGGGGGCAGCAGAGGTGCTGCAGGCATTCAAGGATAGGCTTGGGGTGGAGGCGGGCCAGATCACAGAGGATGGCCTGTTCAGCCTACTTGAGGCAAGATGCCTGGGGGCCTGCGGCCTGGCACCAGTATGCATGATCAATGATAAGGTCTATGGTCAGTTGAACCCAGATAAGGTCGGGCGGATCATCAATGACCTGCGAAAGGCTGCAAGGTGAGAGGATCTATAAGACAACTACTCGATCTTGTTGAAAGCGGCCTTGTTCCGCCTGAGGGGTTCTTGGTAGAGATCCTGTCCTTTACCGACAGCGTTGACGAGCTTTTCCAAGCCGCTGATCGATTCAGAGACAGGTTCGTGGGCCCTGAGATCCTCGTTCGCGGGATAGTAGAATTCTCTAACTACTGTCGCAATAGCTGTGCATACTGTGGTATAGGATCTCGGAATAGGAGGATACCAAGATATAGGCTCAGTACCCAACAGGTGATCTGTACGGTCGAAAGGATCAAGGATGCTGGCATCAAGACCGTGGTATTGCAGTCTGGAGAAGATCCTGGCTTGGATCCGTATTGGCTTGCAGATCTAATCAAGGAAATCAAGTCCCTAGGCCAGATGGCGGTGACGCTGTCGGTTGGCGAACGATCGAAGGATGAATACGCGATCTGGCGGAAGGCAGGTGCCGACCGGTATCTGTTGAAGGTAGAGACCACAGATCCTGCGCTATATCAATCGTTGCATCCAGGCATGCGCCTGGAGAATAGGATAAGATGTCTGGAGGTCCTGAGGGATCTTGGTTACGAGACTGGCTCCGGCAACATCATAGGACTTCCAGGACAAGGCCCATCGCAGATAGCGCGGGACCTATTATTCCTCAGGTCCTTTGGTCTTGATATGCTTGCAATAGGGCCTTTTGTACCGCACCCTGACACGCCACTTGGAGGCCTTGAACCCGGTTCGATGGAGCAGACCTTGAGGGCAATAGCACTTGCAAGGCTACTGTGTCCCTATTGCAACATACCTGCAACCAGTGCCATCGGTACCATAGGTGGTGATTCGGCCCGTAGGCATGCCCTCAATGCCGGTGCCAATGTTGTGATGCTGAACTTCACACCGTGGCCTTATAGTAGCCTTTACGAGATATATCCTGGCAGACCTGGACCTGATCTGGCAGGTAAGATGCTCGAAGGGCTGATGGCATGGGCAGATGAGAATGGAAGGGAGATTCGATTCTCTATAGGCAGTGCAAGACATTCAGGATGTAGGGCAACTGAGCCAGACCTTTTCATAAGGAGCAATTAGATATGGCAAAGAAGATACTGATCATCGATGACGACCCTGATTTTGTTGATGCGATTACAAACCTCTTGGATGCCAAAGGCTATGAGGTCGCAAGTGCCTCCAATGGCAAGGATGGCATCCAAAAGGCCAGGCAGGAGGGGCCTGACCTGATACTCCTGGACGTTATGATGACCACGCGTTCGGAGGGGTTCGATGTCGCAAGGGAGCTCAAGGCAGACCCACAGTTGATGTCCATACCGGTAGTACTAGTAACTGGTGTCAGAAAGGAGATGAATCTCCCATTCGGCTTTGAGCCAGACAGTCAATGGCTCCCTGTCAAGGCGGTGCTGGAGAAGCCTGTAAAGCCAGAGGTACTGCTCAAGACCATAGAAGAAGGCCTCGCATAGGTAACCCTGGCTAGGGTCTCAATACCGCTGCTGGCAGCGGCCATAGGTCGTGCGACCAGTATAGTGGTCTAATCCGTAGGGCACTGGCCCCATTGTTGAGTGCGTCATAGGCATGATAAACAAGGTAATCCTGGTCTCCTTCTTGAAGTATTGCGTTGTGTCCAGGGCCTTTCCACCTTGGATCTGCAGCCAATACTAGGCTGCCACCGCCATTGAGCATAGGTACCCCATCCTTGTCATAGTATGGGCCTGTGATGGCCTTTGCCCTACCAACCCTGATGTTGTATGTGCTGTCTGCGCCCCTACAACAGAGATCAAAGGAGACAAAAAGGTAATAATAGCCATGTCTTGCTATGATGAATGGCGCCTCTATTGCAGTACTGGGGCGGCTGGCAATGGAGATCAATTGCGCAGGTTGTATAGGTTTTCCACTGGAGGGGTCTAGTTGTACGAGCTTGATACCGGTCCAGAATGACCCGAATGCAAGCCACAGCCTGCCTTCTTGGTCTTCAACGACATTCCCGTCGATGGCGTTGTAGTTGGAAGCAGGAGTTGAGGATATGACCTTTCCCTCATCGACCCATCTGTAGTTTGGATCTGCCTGGTCAAGGGTCACGTTGGTGGCAAGGCCTACGCAGGAACGATTGCTGCCAAATGTAGATGCGGAGTAGTAGAGGTAGTACCTGCCATCCCTGTAGGATATGTCTGGGGCCCACAGGTTTGAGACACCAGGGACCTCTTGTGTCACCCACGCAGGCAAGGTCCCAAAGACCCTTCCAGCAGGTTCCCAATGTACAAGATCCCTCGATCGCCTGATGGGTATGCCATGGCCTGTACTGAATAGATAGTAGATGCCATCTGCCGAGATGATGGCTGGATCGTGTACCGATCTTGCCCCAGCATCCACCTGTTCGATCAAGCAGGCGGTCTGCTCATAGACACAGGCCACCTCTGATATATCAAGGACCTTGTTGTATAGGCGTATGTCGGATATCTCGCAGGAAAAAGGCCAGGTACCTTGGCAGTTTATCCCAATCCCTGCCAGTACCTGTTCCGGTTTGGGTAGGTTTGTATCAATATTGGTATGAGGCCGGCCATCTATGTAGATGGATGCCTTATTGCCATCGTAGGCAATGGATAGATGATGCCATGATAGGTCGGCTGCAATATACCGGGCTACAAGGTCTGCTGGGGTATTGCCATCGAGCCCCTCTTGGACCTGGCTGTGTAGCCTGATCCACAAGCATATCGTCAATACCCCTGAACCAAAGGTCATGTCGAATGGCTCAAGGATGCCCCAGCCGTTCGGATCTGCTGCTAGGATGGCCGTATCTTGGCCTCGATCCGGGCCTGTGGTGAAGGTAGGGCCCTTGACAGCCCTAACATGAAATCCCGAGGCAGTATCCAGAAAGAGGCCGTCTTTGTAATGCCCTTGATCCAAGGGCCAATGGGCAGCAAGGCCCTTTACTATCAGCCTTGCCGGTTCAGATGTCATGATCTGCCCCTGAGATTCAATCTGGCACAGATACTGCCCTATGTCGGACATCAGCACATTGGTCAATACAAGCTGTATGGTGTGGATGATCCTGCGGCCATCATGGGTGATCTGAATAGAGGAGCGCTCATTGTCCACCTGGACCTTGCCCTGCTGGTCGAGCCTGAACCAGCTAGCAGTGAAGGGCCCGCTAGTCTGTATGGTCACCTGGAAGCTGGCCTGCTGGCCTTCCACCACGACCTGATCCGTGGGGTTTGAGAGGATGGTTATCTGACCTGAGAGCGGCCTGGCGATCCACAGGCCAAGCCCCAAGGACAGGATCAAGTAGGTTCCAGATCTTCTTGGCATATGTTGATTATACCACATGCACATGGTGTGCTGTCAGTATGATTGCCGATAAGTCTTATGTGAGTGCTAGCCAACTGCATTCCCTGATCCAGAGGATACAAGGCCTGCCCATGGGCCAGCAGGTCAAGTCCTTCCTGGACTATCTGACCGTTGAGGCAGGTCTATCTGTCAATACGGTCCTAGGTTATGGCCGGGATCTAGTAGGGTTTCTGTGTTTCTGCCAGAATCTAGGTGTGGCCGATGTCACACAGGTAGATCCCCTGCTGATACAGCGATACATGGAGCACCTGGCCAAGGCCCCAAGGGCAGACACCTCCATAAAGCGTTTCCTGGCCGCAGTGAGGATGTTCTTGCGATTCTGCAAGCTGGAGGGTCTGATCAAGGATGACCTTGCCGTCGTACTTGATGGTCCAAAGGTGTGGCAACGCCTGCCAAAGGTATGCAGCAAGGACCAGATGATAGGGCTGCTTGCCAGCCCCAGCCCTGATGACCAGTTCTACCTGAGGGACAGGGCCATCTTGGAGCTGCTGTATGCCACCGGACTGAGGGCAACTGAGCTTTCCACCCTGCGGGTCAATGATCTCAATCTGGGCATAGGTTACCTGCGTTGCATAGGTAAGGGAGGAAGGGAGAGGGTCATACCCATAGGGCAAAAGGCCATAGAGGCAGTTACTGAGTACCTGAGTGAGCTACGACCCTGTCTGGCAGGCCCAAAGGCGGAGGACTATCTATTCCTTAGCCGGACTGGCAGGCCCCTGAGCAGGATAGAGGTCTGGCGCCTGGTCAAGAAATATGCGGTTAGGGCTGGCATGCCAAGGGGACTGAGCACACACACGATCCGGCATTGCTTTGCTACGCACCTTCTGACCGGTGGCGCGGACCTGCGGTCTGTGCAGGAGATGTTGGGCCACGTAAGTATCGCCACCACCCAGGTCTATACGCACGTGGATTACCAGCGGCTTCGTGAGGTCCACAAGCGTTACCACCCACGACCATAGTGGCAGACTGTTGCAAGTGGACTGGGAGTCTGTATACTTGCAGCAATTTGCCAACGGTCGTCGCACAGCGGTCTTTTGAAAGGAGTATGAAGTGAACGGCTTGAAGACTATTGTGGCGTTATGTGTAGCCCTGCTGTGCCTTTGTGGCATAGGGTTTGGGCAGGAGGTGGCTACTGCTACAGGTCAGCAGATCGAGCAGGTCAGCTACACCCCCTTGCAGTGGTGGATCGGCCCGATAGGTTCGATCATCGCCCTGGCATTTGCCTACTACTTCTACAAGAAGATGCTAGAGGCCCCGGCGGGGAATCGGACCATGGTCCAGATCGCCGAGTATGTGCGAGAAGGGGCATTTGCATATCTTTTCAGGCAATACAAAGTTGTCGCGCTGGTCTTCGCGGCCCTGGTGGCACTGTTTGCCATCCTGGCATATAAGGGTGTGCAGAACCCGTTTGTGCCTGTTGCCTTCCTGACAGGTGGCTTCTTCAGCGGTCTGTGCGGCTTTCTTGGCATGAACACCGCTACAAAGGCCTCATCCAGGACTGCCCAAGGTGCAACGCAGAGCCTCAACCAAGGCCTGCAGGTCGCGTTCAGGTCTGGGGCAGTCATGGGGTTGGTGGTGGTAGGTTTTGGGCTGTTGGACATATCCCTTTGGTACCTGATCCTGGACAAGTTGGTCTACACGCCTGAACACATGCGTGAAGGATTGAAGTTCCTTGGGTTGTGGCTTGTCAGGCCAGGTATGGATCCTCTCCAGAAGCTGGTGGAGATCACCACCACCATGATCACATTTGGGATGGGTGCATCCACGCAGGCACTGTTTGCAAGGGTAGGTGGTGGGATCTACACCAAGGCCGCAGATGTCGGTGCCGACCTGGTCGGCAAGGTGGAGGCAGGCATACCTGAGGATGACCCTCGCAACCCCGCAGTGATCGCGGACAATGTCGGCGATAATGTCGGCGATGTGGCAGGCATGGGTGCAGACCTGTACGAGAGCTATTGTGGCTCGATCCTTTCCACCGCAGCACTGGGTGCAGCCCTTGCCGTGGCATCTGAATCACAGCGGGTGATGAACGTGATAGCACCGGTTGTAGTGGCGGGTATCGGTATCATCCTGTCTGTAATAGGGATATTCATGGTCAGGGCCAAGGAGGACGCATCACAGAGGAACCTCTTGAGGGCCATCTTGATCGGTACTGGTACCAGCTCGGCATTGATCCTGGTGGTAGTGGCAATCATGGCATACCTAGGTTGGATCACTTGGGGCCTGTTTGGATCGGTGGTCAGTGGTTTGATTGCAGGTGTGATCATAGGTCAGTTGACCGAGTACTATACATCTGATGAGTATTCACCAACCAAGGAGATCGCCAGACAGGCCCAGATGGGGCCGGCAACGGTGATCCTGTACGGCTTTTCGGTGGGCATGAGCTCTACAGGCCTTTCTGTGGTCACGATCGTGGTAGGGATCATAGCCGCATTCAGTTTTGCCGGTGGGTTCAGTGACCTATCCATGGGGCTCTATGGTATTGGGTTCGCTGCGGTGGGTATGCTCTCGACATTGGGTATTACCCTGGCCACCGATGCTTATGGTCCTATTGCAGACAATGCAGGTGGCAATGCGGAGATGAGCCACCTGGGGGCTGAGGTTAGGAGGCGGACCGATGCATTGGATGCCCTGGGCAACACCACTGCTGCTACCGGCAAGGGCTTTGCAATCGGTTCTGCGGCATTGACCGCCATGGCATTGTTGGCTGCATACATAGAGGAGATCCGGATCTGGCTCAAGAAGATGGCCATGGCAAGCCCAGATGGGATATACAAGGTTGGCGACATCCTGTTTAGCGTCAAGGAGGGCATTGCCGGTGCACTGAATCCGAAGACCGCATCTGTGATGGACTTTGTCAGGGCTTATGATCTGACGATCATGAACCCGAAGTTGTTGTGCGGGCTTTTCATCGGTGCCATGATGGCCTTTATCTTCTGTGCCTTGACCATCAGGGCCGTAGGCCGTGCTGCAGGTGCAATGGTAGAGGAGGTGAGGCGGCAGTTCAGGGAGAAGCCTGGGATCATGGAGGGCAAGGATAAGCCCGACTACGCTAGGTGCGTGTCCATCTCTACTGCAGGTGCACAGAAGGCAATGGTCTTGCCGTCACTGCTTGCGATCATAGTGCCAGTTGTGACTGGACTGCTGCTGGGTGTAGCTGGTGTCATGGGCCTGCTAGGAGGGAGCCTGTGTGCAGGTTTTGTGTTGGCCATAACCTTGAACAATTCAGGCGGGGCCTGGGACAATGCAAAGAAGTACATCGAGAAGGGGGCATACGGTGGCAAGAAGCTACCTGATGGCAGTAAGAACCCAGTGCATGGCGCTGCAGTGATAGGTGATACCGTAGGCGATCCATTCAAGGATACCTCTGGCCCAAGTCTGAACATATTGATAAAGCTCATGACCATGGTCAGTGTGGTCTTCTGCGGTGTGATAGTGAAGTACTCACCTGTTATCAGCCAATGGCTTGGGCTTGGCAGCAAGTAGTGATCATGGATCTGACCGAGCTGACTGGATTATCTCATGGGGTGGCCTCTGGCCACCCTGTGTGTTTCTGGAAGGGGTCTGGTACTTGTCCAAGAAGGTAAGAAGGGAAAAGGCAGTAGAACCACCTGCTCTTGCATTTGCAAGGTCGGTCGCGAAGCTGGCCTTGGCCAGGCATCTGGAGGATGTGGTGATCCTGGACCTGAGGGGGATCTCCTCGGCCATGGATTTCTTTGTGATCGGCACAGGCACCAGCGACCGTCAGATGAAGAGTGTGGCGGATGAGATCTGCCTAATGGCCAAGGAACGTGGATTTTGCCAGCTTGGCAGGGAGGGATACAGGCTTGCCCATTGGATACTACTAGATTTCTTGGAGGTGGTTGTGCATCTGTTTACTCAGGAATACAGGCAGTATTATGACCTTGAGATGCTCTGGGGAGAGGCAAAGCGGATAAGTATAGAAGGCTAGGTCCGCAGGCCTTATGCAGACAGTCAGGTCCATACTCGAATCAAGGATAAGCGATGCGATCCGGCGGGTCACCGGCCTATCTGCGCCGGCCATGGTACAGCCTGCAACGGAGGTGCGGTTTGGAGACTATCAGGCCAATGGCGTCATGGCCGTTGCCAGGCAGTTGCGCAAGGACCCACGCAGGCTGGCTGCTGATGTGGTGGCCAATGCAAGGCTGGATGACATGTGCCAGCAGGTGGAGGTTGCTGGGCCTGGGTTTATCAATATGACCATATCGGTCGGTTTCTTGGCCGAAAGGCTGCTGCAGATATGGTCGGACCCTGAAAGGCTTGGTATAGACCCTGCCCAGGACCGGCAGACGGTAGTGGTCGACTTCTCAAGCCCAAACGTTGCCAAACAGATGCACGTAGGGCACCTCCGCAGCACGATCATCGGTGATTGCATCTGCAGGATGCTGGAGTTCGCTGGCCACAAGGTCATCAGGCAGAATCATATAGGCGACTGGGGTACCCAATTTGGGATGCTCATCGCCTTTCTCCAGAATAGGGTAGATCAACTAGAGACCGGTGACCTTTCTGATCTTGAGTCCTTCTACAGAAAGGCCCAGGAGGCATTCGATACAGACAGCACCTTTGCAAGTCAGGCAAGGTCTGCGGTGGTCAGGTTGCAGGCAGGCGAGCCTGAGGCGGTGGCCTTGTGGAGGAGGATCGTCGAGGCATCAAGAAGACACTACCAGGCCGTATATGATCTATTGGGTGTGGGTCTGACCGAGGTAGATGAGCGCGGGGAGAGCTTCTACAACCCCATGTTGCCCCATATCGTGCAGGAGCTGAAGGAAAAGGGTATTGCGGCAGAGTCTGAGGGGGCGGTATGTGTATTCTTGGATGGCTTTATGGGCAAGGATGGCAAGCCCATACCGTTCATAATCCAGAAGTCTGACGGTGGCTATCTTTATGCCACGACCGATCTGGCCGCGCTGCGTTTCAGGATAGACAGGCTCCGGGCCCAGAGGATCATATATGTCACCGATGCCAGGCAGAAGCTCCACTTCCAGATGCTCTTTGCAACGGCCCGCAAGGCAGGGTGGGCCGGGCCAGAAATAGTACTGGAGCATGTGACGTTTGGCTCTGTATTGGGCGAGGATGGGAGGCCATTGAAGACAAGGTCTGGCGGGAATGTGAAATTGATGGACCTGTTGACAGAGGCCATTGACAAGGCCATGGCAGTGGTGGAACAGAAGAACCCAGGCCTGGATCCTGCAAAAAAGGCGGAGATCGCCAGGACCGTTGGCATCGGGGCGGTCAAGTACGCAGATCTTTCTACCAACAGGACCAGTGACTACCAGTTCAGCTTCCAGAAGATGCTCTCCCTGGAGGGCAACACCGCACCGTATATGCAATATGCCTATGCCAGGATTAGGTCTATAGCCCGAAGGGCCCAGGACCGTGGTATCGACGTGCAGGCAGGGCTTGCTGACCTGGATAGGGTCATCTTGGCAATGCCGGATGAACTACGCCTGGCCAGGTCTCTGGTACGATATGGTGAGGCGTTAGAGGGGGCCATGGGGGATCTGATGCCCAATTACCTGACTAGTTATCTTTATGAACTTGCCCAGTGTTTCAGCAGTTTCTACAACACCTGCCCTGTCCTGGATGCTGATGTGGATCTTAGGCCAAGCAGGCTGTTATTGTGTGAATTGACGGCCCGGACCATCAGACATGGTCTAGGCCTCTTGGGTATTGGTGTGGTTGAGCAGATGTAGGTGGGTTATGAAGGTAGTACAGCAGGAGCTCTCTGTAAGGACCCAGACCCGCAATCAGATGATAGACGTGACCAGCCGCATCGAACAGGTGGTGGCGGACTCAGGGGTCAAGGATGGTGACGTGATCGTATTCTGTCCCCATACCACCGCAGCAGTCACCATCAATGAGAACGCAGACCCCAGTGTAGTACACGATGTCTTGATGGTCCTATCAGAGTTGATCCAGCCTGACAGGCCCAACTATAGACATGGGGAGGGCAACTCAGACGCCCACTGCAAGAGCTCGCTAGTTGGTTGCACCGTTCAGGTCTTGATAAGGTCAGGCCACCTCTGGCTGGGCACCTGGCAGGGCATATATTTCTGCGAGTTTGATGGCCCAAGGAGCAGGAGGCTCTTCGTGCAGGTCAGGGGGGCAAGCTGACGAGTTGCCTGTTTGGCGGTTCTTGTCCGATCTGAAGCTGGTCTTGCAGGCCTGGATCTAAGGTGTGGGATCCCTCTGGTAACAACCTGATTACCGTATAGCGGGCGATCGGATTCGAACCGACGACGTCCAGCTTGGGAAGCTGGCATTCTGCCACTGAATTACGCCCGCTTTGATAGCTCGAAATAGATTATAAGTCCGTCTGCCACTACTGCAAGGCCTCTCTACAAAGACGATCCTTGAAATCGATGCCCGATTTGCCTAAGATAATATAGATAGTCGGCTTGGGTCACATGCATCTTCTCTATTCTGTCGAGTGGGGTGATTATGGGATATCCAGCTTTTCTTCGGGGCTTGGCTTGTTTCTTAATAGTCTTTTGTGATGCCTGCCTGGCCATTAGTCCATATCAACATGGCTGGTCTGCGATATTCACCGCAGGGCAAGCTGGCTGGAGCGAATGTCAGGCCGTTGCGGTGGATGCAAATGGCTGGTCCGTGGTGGCAGGCAGATTTCTTGGCAGGCTTACGGCTGGCGACATCAGGTCAGAAGGTGAGGCGGATCTATTTATTGCCAGGCTCGACGCTGATGGGCAATGCAGGTGGATCTCGAGGATAGGCGGGCCCTGGGACGATACCCTTGGTGGTATCTGCCTTGATGGTGAGGCCAACCTGTATGTAGCAGGTGGGTTTCGCAGTCGCCTGAGCATAGGCACTGCAGGGGCAATGCACATCCAGGATGGCATTGGGATGGTCGATGGCCTGGTCTGTAGGTTTAGGCCCGATGGCAGCCTTTTCTGGGTGGAGTGCATTGGCGGTCCTGGGGCCCAGGTATTGGTCTCGGATATCTGCACTGATGGCAGTGGGGGGCTGTACCTTACCGGCTATTTCAGTGGGACTGTAGACTTTGATCCAGGACCTGGCCATGATATTAAGGCAGCCAGGGGCTATATCAGCACATTCGTCAGCCGCTGGGACATAGAAGGCAACTACCTCTGGACGGTTGTACTGGGCGGGCCTATCTACGCAAAGGGTGGTAGGATCTGCGTGACCGATCCTACTGGGGTTTATGCCGGCGGCATCTACAACTGCCCTACGGATTTTGATCCTGGGCCTGGTGCCGACCCCACACCATTCCACGGGGACTGGGACATATTCGTCACAAGGCTTGATGATGCAGGCAGGTACATCTGGACCAGGAATCTTAGTGGTGCAGGCTATGACCTGTTGTGCGACCTGGCTGCCGGCCCAGCAGGTCAACTACTGGTGGCAGGTGCCTTTAGCCTGCTAGTAGACCTGGACCCTACTGATGGCGAGGACTACAGGTATTGCGAGCACCAGTGTGTTGGGGCAGGTTTTGCAAGCAGTTGGTTGGCAGACGGCAGATATGACTGGACATGGGCCGTTCCAGATGGCCAAACACAATCGGCGGCCGTTGCTGTAGCTGCCGACAAGATGGGAAGGCGGTACGTTCTCTGTGAGCAGGTCAGGGCCCCTGCAGGTATCTCAACAAGGTCCAGCCTTGTCTTGTCGGTCTTAGACCCAGATGGCCGCGAGGTCTGCTCCTATAGCTGGCAGGACCTCACAGATGGTGTCATCATCAGCGAGGACCAGTTGTTCTGGCCCCAATATTGGGGCATGGATATAGGACCAGACCGCCAGGTCCTTATAGCTGGTAGGTTCAGTGGTGCGGTAGATCTGGATCCAGGCCCCGGCAGCCGCATAGTCACCAGTAGCGGCCAATCGGACGGATTTGTGCTTTGTCTGACCTGTCCTCCCATCGAGTAGTATTGCCTAGATAGGATCGCAGGGGCGTCCGGCGGCCTTTCCTATTGACTCAGAGGGAAGATAAAAAGATAATATGGGTAAAATGGAAGACGACAAGATGGACTTTCTTTTTTAGGAGCCCCGCATGCCAGCAGGGAAGAGACAGCGTGATACCACGATGGTCACATTGGTGATCTTCGTGGCACTTTTCCTCATCGCAGCGGTCGTAGCGGTCTGGTCATACGCCAACTCAGAGAGCTACAGGACCAGGGCAAACGAGTTGGAACGGCAGTTGTATGACTTGGCCAACAGGTCTGAGATCACCCAACTTGCCAGCCTTGTAGGTGCCAGGCCTGGCGGGGATTCCTGGCTTGGGACGCTTCTGGCATATCATAGGCAGCTATACACATTGCTGATGGGCATCCCTGGTGAGGCCACACCAGCGGAGGTCAGGAGCAATACTGCCCAGGCCCGCGTGACGGTGGTGATGCAGGCCGCCCAGCGATATCTCAAGGATGAGACCCTTGACCCAAACATGGGGATGGTGGCGTTGGCAAAGAGGTTGATTGACGCACTCGATAGGCAACTTGAGGCAAATGCCGGTCTTTCAAAGCAGATGCGGGACCTGCAGACCAGGATGGATGACCTGGTGAAGGCCAGCAAAGAAAAGGAGCTTCAGCTCAATGAGCAGGTCGATCAGCTCAAGCAACTTGCACTTGAGGCAAACAAGAAGGCGGAGGAATACAGGCAGCTACTAGTGCAGGATTCAGACCAGCGTGCTAGGTCCCTGCAATTGCGCCTGGATGAAGAACGGCAGCGGGCAGACAGACTTGACCAGGAGTTGGCCGATGCCAAGGCCCAGATAGAGCAGCTCGACCAGAGGCTGAGGCTGGCACTTGATAAGGTCCAGAGGATAGAGCCTGACCCGAACAGGGCCCTTGAGCTTTATAGGCCCGATGGCAGGATCACGGTCGTGGACGACCATGCGGGTGTTGTATTCATCAACCTTGGCAGTAGGGATAGGGTCTACATGGGCCTGACATTCGGTGTGTACGAGGGTGCAGGTGCAGTACCACCGGACGGCAAGGGCAAGGCCGAGGTGGAGGTCTTTGACATCATGCCAGATACCTGTAGGGCGCGGGTTGTCAGCAAGGATCCCAAGAGGCCGATCGTTATTGACGACATCGTGGTCAACCTCTTATGGGATAAGGACAAGGTCTACAAGTTTGCACTTCTAGGCCAATTCGATGTCAATAGGGATGGTCGTGTGGACCCTGATGGGCTTCAGGCCCTCAGTGCATTGATAGAGCGTTGGGGGGCGGAGACCACTGATGAGATCTCACCATTGCTCGATGCAGTGATCATAGGCCAGCCCCCTTCTGTACCTCCAAAGCCTACAGACCAGCAGCTCCAGATCGATCCGCTCGCACAGGAGCGGTACGAACAGGCCCTGAAGGAATACGATCGGTATATGGCCATCCGGGAACGGGCGGTCAGGCTGATGTTGCCTATCATCCCCTACGATACCTTCCTGTACCTGATTGGTTACAGGGGGAAGGCCTTGCTCCCTGGGGCATTCTAGGGCTTGTATCCAGGCCATGCGGCCAGGGGTATGCCTATCTGGGCCACCATGACCTGGCCGGTGTAGACAGGGGCGTTTGGCTCCAAGAATCCCTTCTTGTAGGCCACAAAGGTCATTGTCCATCTTGCCCTCACGGCAGCGCCGAGGGGGATGCCACTATCGCAATCCAGGCCTGAAGGGATATCGACCGCCAGGATGGGCCTCCGCAAGGAGTTCAGTGCATCGATCAGCCTGGCCATCTCAGGCTTGACCTGACCGGCCAGGCCGGTGCCTAGCAACGCATCTATTAGAAGATCAGTGCCTTGCGTAAGCCTTTCAAGGACCTTGTGGATAGCAGGTTCGTATAGATCCAGGTTCTCGATAGGTTGGCCCAGGCGGTCCAGGATATCCATATTGATCCTGGCATCCTCAGTCATCCTGTTGATATCTCCGCATATGGCCAATCGCACTGATATGCCTTGGTTGATCATGTGCCTGGCAGCCACAAGGCCATCTCCTCCATTGTTACCGGTACCGCAGAAGATGCAGACCTGTCTTCCTTTCAAGTCCTTCAATGCCTGGCTGGCGAAATCTGCCACTGACCTGCCTGCATTCTCCATCAGGACCAGGCCTGGTATGCCTATGGTCTCCATCGCCCATCGGTCGAATTGACGGGCCTGTGTGCGTGAAAGGATTGGGGTACCCGGGGTCATGGCCCCATTGTAGGATGGGCATATCCTGTGTCAATTGACAGGCACGATCCAGTCCAATAAAATGCATAAGTCCAGGGCCACAATGATGATCTTGCTGACCAACGATGACGGTATCTTTGCACAGGGCCTTGCCGCATTGTACAGGCGATTGACCCAACTGGGCCGGGTTACGGTCGTTGCGCCCATAGATTGCCGGTCAGGCACCAGCCACAGCATCACATTCAATCAACCCTTGGTCTGCAACAAGGTCAGCATAGAAGGCCTTTTTGCAGGTTACGGCGTACATGGCTCGCCTGCTGATTGTGTAAAGCTAGCTGCAATGCAGCTCCATGACGGGCCTATAGACCTGGTCGTCTCAGGCATCAACCATGGTGCAAATGTAGGCATAAATGTCTATTATTCTGGTACTGTGGCTGCTGCCATAGAGGGTGCCTTCATGCGGATACCTGCAGTTGCCATAAGCCTGGCTGCAGGGGACTGTATGGACTTTGATCTGGCGGCAGAACATGCCATCAGGGTACTTAAGATGTTGTTGCCCATAGATCCAGGCGAGGTGATCAATGTGAACTTGCCGCACCTATCCAAGGGGTCACCCAAGGGGATCGCAGTAGTGCCGCAGTCCACAAATGGTTTTGAGGAGTCCTATGTTTGCGATCCAGATTCGCAGGATGGCAGGTTCTTGCTCTCATGCGGCCAGCACAGGCCCGATGAGTTTGAGACGGATACGATGATGCTCTCACAAGGCTACATCACCATCACCCCATTGCAGCCTGATATGACAAACCATCGTAGATTGGCCCATCTGCGTCAGGTTCTAGGTCATCCTGTGGTGTGGGCCTGAGGACACGATCATGTCAAGCCAAGCCAAACCACAGATATGCATTGCAACGGTCATCGGCAAGGATAGGGTCGGCATCATAGCTAGGCTGGCAGTGACCTTTGCAAAGAGCAATGTGAATATACTAGATGTAGATCAGCGTGTAATGGAGGACACTTTCGTGATGACGATGGCGGTAGACATATCCAAGGCCAATGTGCCCATAAGCACGCTGAAGAGGCGATTGGACCGGGTCGCAAGGTCCATGGGACTGCAGATAACCCTGCATGACGAGCGGATATTCGAGGCCATGCATAGGATCTAGCGATGCGGATCTCTCTTGAAGAGGTCTATGAGACGGTCCGGATGACCCTGGACCATCACTTCGATATCCGCACGGTCACATTGGGCATAAACCTCAAGGACTGTATGGATCGCAACCTATCCAGGTTCTGTTCCAGGATCAGCGAAAGGATCATCCAATATGGCACAAGGCTCAATCAGGCTGCTGATAAGGTGGAACAGAAGTATGGCATCCCTATAACAAACCGCAGGATCTCAGTGACGCCGGTTGCCATATTATTGGAGCCGTTAAGGCATGATATTGCTACTGCAGTAAGGATCGCAAAGACCCTCGATGATGCGGCGAGGCGATCTAGGGTGGATTTTATAGGCGGATTTGGGGCCCTTGTGCAAAAGGGCACCACCAGGGCGGATGAGTTGCTGATGGATGCCATACCGCAGGCCCTTGCATATACGCAAAGGGTCTGTGGCTTCCTGAACCTTGCATCCAGCCAGGCTGGGATGAACATGGATGCGGTGGTAAGGTACGGCCACATCCTCAAGGACCTGGCCTTCAGGTCAAAGACCGGGATTGGCTGTGCAAAGATCGCGGTATTTGCCAATGCCCCAGAGGACAACCCATTCATGGCAGGAGCCCATCATGGCGTAGGAGAACCGGACTTTTCACTGAATGTGGGGATATCTGGTCCTGGTGTGGTCAGGAATATAGTAGCACAGAATCCAGATTGTGACCTTACACAGCTCTCTGAGGTCATAAAGCGGACGGTCTTCAAGATCACAAGGGCAGGCGAGCTGATCGGCAGGGAGATGGCATCCATGATGGGAGTACCATTCGGTATCGTGGACATATCCCTAGCGCCGACTACCGCTGCAGGCGATTCGGTTGCCCAGATCATAGAGGCGATGGGTGTAAAGGCCATGGGCGTGCCAGGTACCACCGCCGCCCTTGCCCTGCTGATAGATGCGGTCAAGAAGGGCGGTGCCATGGCATCCGGCAATGTTGGTGGGCTTTCTGGATGCTTCATACCTGTAAGCGAGGATTCAGGTATGATTAAGGCGGTCCAGACCGGTTCGCTTGGCCTTGAGAAGCTCGAGGCACTTACAAGCATCTGCTCTGTGGGACTGGATATGTTTGCAGTGCCTGGCGATACTGCCCCTGAGGTCATATCGGCCATCATTGCCGATGAATTGTCTATAGGCGTGATAAACCAGAAGACAACCGGCGTCAGGATCATACCTGCTCCAGGAAAGAAGGCCGGTGACATCATTCATTTCGGCGGATTGCTTGGCTCTGCACCTGTCATGAAGGTGGCAAACATACCATCGCCAGGCCTGCTTCGCAGGGGAGGCAGGATCCCTGCACCGGTCCAGTCCCTAAGGAACTAGATGTGGAACGTATTTGAGACGCCATATCTGCTGCTTATCCTTGCCGTATTTGTGCACATGGCAGTGCTGGTGTTTAGGGCCATCCGGCCTGATAAGCAGAGGCCCTGGCAATGGGCCATCCCCTTGGCGGTTGTGTGCCTTGCCTTTGGCATGGACCTGGCGGTGGCCACAGACCGCGAGCAGATCAATGCACTGCTAAATAAGGCCGTCAAGGCAGCGGAGCGGGAGGATGTGACTACCATTGCAGACATATTGGCAGAGGATTACAGCGATTCCCTTCATCCAAGCAAGGACCAGTTGCTGCGCCATGCGCGCATGGCCTTTGCAAGCTCCCCATTGGCCAAACTGACGAGCCTGGGCAAGGGCATTGGTGAATTGGGTAGGCAAAGGTCCATGGTAGCCATATCTGTCATGGCCAACTTCGAGCCAAACAGCCTGGTGGCCCAGAACTATAAACCTGTAGTCCTGGCAGTCGCACAATTGGTGCTGGCCAAACACCGGGGCCGTTGGCTGATAAGGTCTATTGAACTGACCGAGGTAGACAAGAACCCTGTAGGCTGGTCGCAGGTCAGTGGCCAGTATTAGCAGCCACCTGTGCAGTTGCCCCTTGCATGGACTGTAGCAGGGAGGCCCTGACCTGCCGGTACCTGGCGATCAGCTCTTGTATATCGTTAGGTCCGAGCCTTTGCCCTTCAAATGAGATCCTTCGATAGAGGTCCCCGGTCAGCCATTTGGCGCCAAAATAGAGGATGTCATTTACCTTCATCAACTCCAGGCTAGGGTTGCTGCTACCTGCCGATATTCCGTGCTCGTGGACCCCATATGCCCCAGCCACTACCCACACCTCCCAGCCCCTTGACCTGCCGGTAAAGCAATAGTCGCTGTCGCTGCAGATCAGCTTGTAGTTCTCATCCATCAGCCCTATCCTCCTGATCATCTCCTTCCTCAGGATCATACACGATCCATTGGCCCAGTGTACCTGTCGGTCTGCTGTCAGCCTGGCCTTCTGGATACAGGCGTGCTTGCCGAGTGGAAAGGCATCTAGGCCGCCTGCAAGAACCCATCCTTCAGGTTGAGAAGGGGTGTGCTCAAGCGGGCCGGCGATCCCCGCCCTTGGATGCGTTTCCAAGAACTCCACCATGGCCTCAACGGCGGTAGGGTCCAGGTACATGTCTTGCTTGAGCACGATCATGTATTGGCAATCCGTATCAAGATATCTGAGGATACCCTCGTTGACCGCAACAGTGAAAAAGACATTGTTGACATTATTATCCCGGACAAATATCTCAACAGACACGGTTTGGCACCTGAGGTGCTCAATGCACCTTTCCAGTTGATCAGACCTGCCATAGAAGGGGATTATTACAGGTATCATCCTTGGCTTCCTTTCACCGATGCAGCCCTGACAAGGCCTTCAAGCTCGCTTGCTAGGCGTTCGAATACACCATCCCAATCCCTTGGCCGGTCCTGCCGGAATAGACGCATGGTGGGATACCAGGGCGAATCAGCCCTACCGAGCATCCATCTGTAGTCAGGTGCAAATGGTAGCAACGTCCATACAGGCCTTGCCAATGCGCCAGCAAGATGTGCGACCGCAGTATCCACTGATATGACCAGATCCAATGCAGCCACACAACATGCCGTATCCATCATGTCCTGAAGTTGGTCTGCCAGGTCCTCGATAGGCCTTCCAAGCCCCTCCATCTGTCTTGCAGCAGGGCCTTTTTGAAGGGAATAGAGCTTCACGCCGGGGATACCTAGGAGTTTCAGGAAGTGTTCTAACCTACACGATCTGTTCCGGTCGTTGCCATGTGTGGGCTTGCCAGCCCAAACGATCCCCACATTGAGGTCTTGCTTGCTGAATCTGGCCTTCCAGGATGCTACCTGATCCTGGTCAGGATGCAGATAAGGTACCTGATTCGGTATGGTATGGATATCTGTCTGGAATATGGCAGGTAGATCCATCACCGATACCACCATGTCCACCTGATCGGCAAGTGCATCCGCATGCGCGGCAGCGACCTGATCGATCCCCTCCATGCTGCCAAAGAGCCTGACCAATGCAGGCCATGTCTCAAGTATGATCCTTTCCGGCCCAAGGCCCCTGATCATAGGTACATACCTGACGAATTGTATTGCATCGCCCAGGCCCTGTTCGCAATAGACCAATATGGTCTTTCCATCGAGCAATTGGCCATTCCATCTGGGCTTATCCCATCTATATGGATACAGTGGGGCATCCAGATTGGCCTTGAGCCGCCAGTGGTAAAGGGACCAGCCAGTCCTCAGGTCCCCTTTCAATAATAGTGCGACGGCCTTGTTCCACTGTGCGTCGGGATAATCTCCTTTGATCGCAATCGCCTTATCATAAAGGTCAATCGCAGGATCAAGCTCGCCTATATCCTTTAGGGCACCGGCGAGGTTGTAATAGAACTCCGGCACGCTAGGATCCAAGTCTATCGCCTTATGATAGGCAATTATGGCCTCCTGGTATCTGGCCTGTTCCTTTAGACTTATGGCAAGATTGTTATAGAACTCGGCCATTCCAGGATCCATGTGTATTGCCTTCTGATAACACTCGCAGGCCTCTTGATGAAGGCCCTGGGCAGCTAGTGCGATCCCCATCTGATTGTATGCCTGCGGATAGTTGGGCCTTATCTCGATCGCCTTCTTGCACAATTCAACTGCCCTGTCGTAGTTCTTGGTCTTCACGCAGGCTGCTGCCCAGTTGTAGTAGGCCTCTGCAAATGCCTTATCTAGCCTTGTGGCCTCTTGATAACAGGCAATGGCCTGTTCTAGCCTATCGGTTGCTGCCATGGCAATACCCAGGTTGTTGTAGGCCTCTGCATAATCAGGTGCGGTCGCCACGGCCTCTTGCAAGAGGCGGATTGCCTGTTCATAGAGCCCCCTTTGGCATAGCAATACGCCTAGGTGGTTGTACGCCGCCACAAGCCCGGGATCGATGGATATGGCCTGCCTATAGCACTCTATGGCCTCATCCGCCCTCGATACCTGCTGGAGGCAATAACCGAGGGTGTAGTGGGCCTTTGCGAGACCCGGTTGGATCCGGATCGCCTTGCTTGCGGCATCGATGGCCTCATCAAGCCTGGCCATGTGCGAAAGTGCTATGGCCAGGTTGTTGTATGCCTCTGCATGATCAGGATCCAGCAAGGTTGCCTGCTTGAAGGCCCAGATCGCCTCCTGATGCCTGCCTGCATTGTCCAGTGCTACCCCAAGGCTATTGTAGAACGCCGCCTGCTGCGGATCGGCCTCTATGGCCTTGTTCAAGTGGTCTATCGCCAGATCGTATTTGCCTCTTGAGATGGAGATCAGGCCAAGCCCATAGGAAGCCACACCATTGCAGCAGCCCAGGTCCAGGGCCTGCTTGTACCACCGCTCCGCCCTGTCCAGCCTGCCTGCCCTGTGGTCCTGCAATGCCTGCTGAAGCAACTGCCTTGCGTCATTAGCCTGCTGTGTCATCTGCCGATCTCCTGCTTCAGTGCCGCTGCCACCTGTTCTATCACAGGCCGCCATTGTCTGTCCGGTCCTTGTCTGAAGAGCCTTAGGGTCGGATACCATGGGCTGTCTGGCCTATCCAGCATCCACCTCCAGTCAGGTACAAAGGCTAGTAGGCCCCAAACTGGCCTTGCCATCGCACCTGCCAGGTGTAGTGGGGCAGTATCGACACTGATGAGCAGATCCAGGTTGGCCAATGCAGCAGCGGTCTGGGACCAATCGGTCAAGAGGTTCCCTAGATCTATGATCGGCAGGTCTGGATGTGCCCCTATCTGGCCCCTTGCAGGCCCTTTCTGCAGGCCAAATACCCTTACCCCTGGTATCTGGAATATGGGCCTGAGGTCAGATAACTGACAGGATCGGTTCTTATCATTCTTGTGTCTTGGCGAACCTGCCCAGGCCAGGCCAATATTGAACCTATCCTGCGGGATCCTTGCCCTCCACTGGCAGACCAGCACCGGATCTGCCTGTATGTATGGCACCTCGGCAGGTATGTTCTGCAAGGTGGTATTGAATATCCCTGGGAGGTCTAGCAAGAAGACATGCATATCCGCCTTTACCGCACCGCCCTTTGCCGAAGGTATGATAAGATCTGCATCCTTGATACAGCCAAGCAACCCAACCAGCCCCTCGTGCACCTCCAGTATCACAGACCCACCTAGGGCCTTGACAATAGGCACATATCGGACGAATTGGATCGTATCACCAATGCCTTGCTCATAATGGACCAATAGGGTCTTGCCTAGAAACGGCCTGCCATCCCAAAGAGGTTCAGTGTGGTTGTGCGTGGCCATCGGTTTCCACATGTCCTGGGCATTCTTTCGCCATCCATATTCCTGCCATCCCTCCGCAAGCTGGCCTTGCAATAGCAGTATCGTGGATCTATTCCAGTGCGCTATGGCCAGCCCACCATCAATCGATACCGCCCTTGTATATGTCTGCAAGGCCTCCTCGTACCTGCCCAGCCGATTGAGCGCTGCGCCAAGGTTGGTCCAGAGCTTGCCATGGTTGGGGAACCTCTCAACTGCGGACTGAAACACTGCCACGGCAGCCTCGAGCCTATTCATTTCACCCTCACACAGGCCTAGGGTGATGTATGGATCGGCCCAGTCTGGTTTCAGTTCGATGGCCTTGCGTGCGTACTTGATCGCCTCCTGAGGCCTGCCTGCCAACCGCAATGCGGTGGCCAGGTTGCCTATGGCCACTGGATTTGCCGTCGCAAGTTCAGCGATCCTTTGGCAGTGGGTCAGTGCCTTTTGGTGCCTACCCAGTTGTCCATATATCACTGCCAGCTCATGATGTGCCCTGGCAAAGTCGGCCTTCAATTCAATGGCCTTCTGATATGCGATTATGGCCTCACTGACGCTGCCTGCCTTTGTCAATGCCTGGCCCAGGTTGAAATAGAGCTCAGCTATATCAGGCCTGAGGTTTATGGCCTGCCTGAACTTATCTGCTGCCTGCAGGTAAAGGCCCTTCTCCAGATGATCACAACCCTGATCAACCAGTCTCGATGCCTCCTCCATCAATATCTGATGCTGCGATGGCCTTGCCTTGATCTGCATCCTTGCAACCCTTCCTTTATTGAGCCTAGTACAGGATCTGGCCTTCCTAGGTCCGGTTTCATATCATTTTTATCGATGATTTGGCAGGTGTGACTGCATTTTTTCACCAATTGTTGGGGGTCCAATCGCTGGCCATCTCTATATCAGCCTGGATTGGCTATCTTTTACAGGTCCACGATGAAATGCCCTCTTGATTGTGGCTTGGGCCCTAAAGTCCGGTCTATGATCGCCGATAATTCCCACAGAAGACCAATCAGATCGATGCGTGTGTCGGTCCAGCGAGTGGCCTGATCAGGATTGCAGGCCGGGGCAGATTGGTGGCAAGGATGGGCCAATAGGAAAAGGCTTTTGCTTTTCAAGGAGTAGATTATGCTGGCAATCAAGAACAACATAATGGCAGCAAGCACTGCGAGGCACTTGGGCAATGCCTATGATGCATTGGCAAGGTCTGTAGAGAAGCTCTCCAGCGGCCTGCGTATAGTCAGCGCAAAGGACGATGCAGCAGGCATGGCGGTAAGGGAGCTGGTCAGGGCGGACATTGCAGTACTGGAGCAGGGCGTCAGGAATGCACAGGATGGCATATCCATGCTCCAGACCATGGAGGCAGCCATGGCCGTGGTAGACCAGAACCTGATCCGCATGAAGCAGTTGGCAGAACAGGCGGCCACAGGCTCATACTCCGATGCCCAGAGGGCCATCATGAATAGCGAGTTTGAGGAGATGGCGGAGGAGATCAACCGCGTGGCCAATGCCACGAAGTTCAATAATATTGCCATGCTCAACAGCGGCTCTGGCTGGCTGAGTATCCACGTAGGCACAACAGATACCATCGACGTGGACAAGGTGGATATGACACCCAGAGGCCTTGGCATAGAGACAGGTGAGGGCGGGTATAAGATAGAGACTGGATTCTTGTACGGCGCCGAAAACCCACAGGACGACTGGCTGGTAATAACTGGTGAGAGCACCCAGCCAGTGACCCTGACTGTCTCTTTTGATGTCGGCACCGAGACTGCTACCTTCGACGTGACGCTGGACGACGAAGGTACGTATTCTATGCAGGACATAGCGGCCGCGATCAACGAGGCCGCACAAGATGCCTCGCAACAGGGCGGCTCGCTCGAGGCCTATCCCTATAAGGGTGACGCTGCGGAGGTGTTCTATGATTACACCCATAACCTCTACAGGCTCAGGATAACATCCTCCGTCACAGATGCCACCAGCGGGACCATCGAATTCAGCGTAGGTGATATTGAAGAAGACCAAGAAATCAAGGTTAACCTCGCTGGCAATACGGTCTTCTGGGTCGTTGATAGTGGCGGTACTGAGACGACGAATGTGGATAACGACGATGTTGGTTGGTGGGAGGCCACTGATGCCCCTGCCTTGAACATCCTTACTGCAGACGCGGCGCAGAGCGCATTGTTGACCATAGAGTCTGCGATCACTGCCAAGGAGGATGCACGTGCAAGCTTTGGCTATAAGATGAACAGGCTCGAGAGCGCTGTAGAGGTGATCCAGATCCAGATCGAGAACCTCCAGGCAGCAGAGTCCCGCATCAGCGATGTGGACGTGGCCACAGAGATGGCAAAGCTGACCAGTACCAACGTATTGGCACAGGCAGGTGTGGCCATGTTGGCACAGGCAAACGCCATGCCTCAGATGGCACTGACGTTGTTGCGGTAAGGTAGTTAGTCTGGGTTCAATCGCTAGGGGGAGATGATAGAAGGTCATCTCCCCCTTTTCTGATAGAGGTGGTCCATGCAGGATATCCTCGAACAATACAGGGCAACGGCCATCACCACCCAATCCAAGACAAAGCTGGTGGTGATGCTGTATGATGGTGCCATCAGGTTCTTGAACATGGCCATCCGGGAGATAGAAGGCAAAGACTTCCTGGCAAAGAATAATCACATAAAGAGGGCACAGGACATCATCTGGGAGCTGAACAACGTATTGAACATGGAGGTGGGAGGCCAGATCGCCCAGAACCTCAGGAGCCTATATGTGTATATGAACAGGCGCTTGATAGAGGCAAACATCAAGTCAGACCCAAAGATCATCCAGGAGGTGATCTCCTTGTTGGAGATCCTCAACCAAGGCTGGAAGGCAATAGCAGAATGACCAGCCCCACTGATAGGACCAATATGCCGGCACAGGAGAATGCCTTTGGGCAGCACCTTGATCGCGAGCAGATCGTATATGGCATCGACGGCCTGCCAGAGGCATTCTCTATAGCTGCAGACGCCCTACCTTCATGGCTAAGGCAGGCAAGGACCGCCATCAAGCAAGGCCGCGTACGCGAGGCCCTTTCGATCATAGAATCCAATACGCTTGAAGGATTCGAACCTAAAGATGATAGTGACAACTATGCGGATGCCGCATTTGTATTGGGGCAGATCCTTCAAAAGGCCCGCAGGTATGAGCAGGCAGAATACTGGTACAAGCGATCTAGCGCGATCCGGCCCCATGTATTGGTCTATTTCTCATTGGCAGAGGTAGCCAAGCGGCAGGGAAGGGTCTGGGAGGCGATCGGTTACATTAGAAAGGCCCTAGAGCTTGCCCCTGGTGCCCAGGTATTGCATTCAGTCCTGGCAAGCTACCTCGTTGAGGCAGGTGCCTTGGAGGAATGCCTGGATGCATTGAAGGCCTTCCTCCACTTTTGTCCAAGCCGTGCACAGCACACAAGGCTGCTTTGGCATATGCACATGGTGCATCCGGTTGATAGGGCCCAGGTATTTGCCGAGCACAGGTCTTGGGCCATGCAGTATGCACCGGCAGGCCTTGCCAAAAGTGACCACACAAACGATCCTGACCCAGATAGGCCTTTGCGCATAGGGTATATATCTCCTGACTTCTATAGACATTCAGTTGCCTATTTCTTCGAATCCCTGCTGGATGGCCATGACAGGGAACACTTCAAGGTCATAGGATATGGCAATGTCGCAGTAGAGGATGATGTGACCGGCAGATTCAAGGCCAAGTTCGACCTCTACAGGAATATCAGGCCCTTGTCCGACCAGCAGGTAGTTGACCTAATCAGAAAGGACCAGATCGACATATTGGTAGACCTGGCAGGCCACACACAGGATAACAGGCTCTCGGTATTGGCATACAAGCCTGCCCCCATACAGGTCAGCTTCCTTGGCTATCCTGATACAACGGGCATGGGGCAGGTCGATTATAGATTCACAGACCAGTGGGCGGACCTGCCTGATGCAGATCAATACTACTCAGAAAGGTTGATAAGGCTGCCTACAGGTTTTATCTGCTATAGGCCGCCAAGGTTTGCTCCTACCGTTGGACCTTTGCCTGCCCAGGCCAATGGCTATGTCACGTTCTGCTCATTCAACAACAATGCCAAGATAAGCAAGATTACCTTAGATATGTGGGCCGCCATATTGCGGCATGTGCCTGATAGCAGGCTCTTGCTGAAGTTCAAGTATGGCTCTGATCCGGTTGTGGCCCAGCGGTACATCAATGAATTTGCAGACAGGGGTATTGACCCCGGCCGCATAAGGATACTGGGTTTCTTGCGCCCTACCGAGCACCTTGGCCTCTATAACCACGCAGATATAGCCCTGGACACATATCCATACCATGGCACCACCACCACATGCGAGGCCCTATGGATGGGCGTGCCTGTGGTAAGCCTTGTAGGCGAGCACCACGTCAGTAGGGTGGGACTTAGCCTGCTGACAAGGGTGGGGCTAGAGGCATTTACCGCATCCACACCAAAGGAGTATGTGGCAAAGGCGATCGTATTTGCAGGCAGGCTAGGTGACCTGGCCCAGATGCGCAGAAACCTGCGTAAGACCATGGCCACAAGCAGCCTTTGCGACTATAAGTCATATACACAGGCAGTCGAGCAGGCCTATAGACAGATGTGGCAGCAGTGGTGCAAACAACACCTTCAGGCCAAGAGTACGCTTGCCGTATCAACCTAGCACGAAAACACCTCTACACCTCCATCCACTGCCTTAATTGTGGATCCTTGAATAGCCAACTTCATGTCAAAAGGTAGGTCCGTCGGGACCGCCGGTAGTCTAGATGCATGGCGTAGAGACGACGATCCGGTCCGATAGCCTCCTGCCAGCAAGACAATAGCCTAAAGGCGTGTCCCAAGTTGTTGTGCAGATCCTCCCGTCCAAATGCCCTGGAGTATCGCTACATCCAGCCCCATGCCTTTAAATCTCAAGGGTCACTAGAAGTTCCTTGCCCCGCAGCAAGCTAGCTTTTAACTACGCCTGCAGACCAGCCTGGCATATCCCTGACCTTCCCAGTCCCTCTGGAATGAACTACCCAACTCGACGAGTCCATGCCATTGTATAATGCAATCCTCATATCTCAAACACCGCCAGCCTTAGCCACCAAGTTGAACATAACCCTGGTAGGAGGCCATTTGTCTTGCCCTGGAAGATGTTCATCCCAGGAGCTCAAGAACAAGGCCACAAAAAAATCCATACCTCGACCCTCGAGGTATGGTCGAGATTCCTAGCGTGCTATGTGAATGTTATACGATGGTGACTGTATGACATTGGTTATTGCAAGGACCTTGTGCGCCACAAACACCTCCTCCAACCGGCGGACGTCTTGGCATATACCCCTGGCTTCTTGAGAGATGCTGCAATGGTCAGTGGACGAAGATCAATAGAAAATGAGCTATTCCGTATTCCCCAGGTCCTGATATATCAAGGTTAATTGCAGTTGGCTGCAAGCCATTCTGATGCCCCTGGGCTTGCTTGCCATGCAGCCTTGTTATTGTGGACATAAAGTACGGCCTCATTCTCATCCCCAGGACTATGATATTCGGGCAGCTCATCCGGCATGGGCCTGCGGCCTAGTAGGTACTCTGGGACGTGTCTATTGCTCTTGATGGCAGCCTTGAGTGACTTGCGAGTTACTGGCGAGTCGCCGTGCCTCCTAAGGTCCAATAATAGCCTCGAGTACCTCCAGGAGGCAAGGCGGTCCTCCTCGTACTGCTTGAAAAGCCTCTCGGCATCCTCGTCACGGCCCATCTCTATCAGGCAAGGCATGAGCAGGTCGCGGATCCCCTGATTGTCATTGGGATTGAGCCGTAGCATCTGCCAGTAATGCTCGATGGCCTCCTGACGCATGCCTACCTCCCATAGGCACTGGGCCAGACCTGCGAGCGCACGCATAAACGGCCGCGTCTCCAAGATCGCCCAGAAGCGGCCTGCATCGCGTTTGAATATATCTGGGCCCAGGGCCCGCTTACCTGCCTCCACAGCCTTGCGGTAGAGATCCAAGGCCTGCTGCGGTGAGTCTGCTGTCAGCTCGGCTAGCAGGTTGTAGGCATCAGCACAGTCAGGGCATACCTCCAATGCCATCTTGGCCAAGACCACTGCCTGCCAATCAGTAGGGGCCTCCAATGCCAGGTAGATGAACTGCTGGGCCTGTTCCACAGGATTGAGGCCTCGCCTGCCTGCAAGGAGGTGGCAGAGCCCATCTAGGGTGGCTTCTGAATCCATGGCCAAGGGGGCAAGGTCTGGACGTTTGGCGGCTGCGGCGCGTTTGTTCTTGTGTTTCTGTCGCATTTGAGGCCTCCGTACCTAAGACGACTGCGGCGTATTTGACCGTCCAAGGGTCAATAATATCTTACTCTAAGTCAAGTCCAACACATATGCAAGCTGCGATCCTTAATCTTATTGCCCAGCAAGATACCCTATTGCATGCAGGTAGATGACCGCGCTGTTTACCCCATCCAGGCTGAATAGATCATTTACGTGCCGGTCAAAGAATGCCCCAATGGCCACAGAGCCAAGGCCCATGGCAGTGGCTGCCAGGTAGATATTCTGGCTCATGTGTCCTGCCTCCATGTATACGTACCTATAACCCCTGTCCCCATACTTACGGCAGGTCTTGTTGAAGTGTGCGCATATGGCTATTACCACCGCTGCATCGGCGACAAACTCCTGGCCCAGGCAGGCCATGGCCAGGTCTCCAGAGACCTGGCCATGGACAATAGGTTCAAGTCCGCCAGTGGTCGGCACATAATGATAGATCCCATTATCGACCCCCTGTACCCTGTTGGCCACCGGATACAACTCCAGCGGGTACAGGGCACCGGCAGATGGGACGGTATGGCGGCGTCCGAGCTGGCCAAATCCAGCAAACAATAGCTGTGCCAGTTGTTCGGGGCTTATAGGTCTCCTGTCAAAGTCCCTGACAGAACTGCGGTTGCGGATGGCCTGGTCCAGTGTGCCGGGCAATTGCTGGCATGTTGGCAATGCCAGCCTGGTTACCTGCTGGTCCGATACAGGCTGGATCTTGACCGGCCTGACCCCCAGGACATGGCTCGAAAGGGCGGTTGCATTGTGAAATTCCTGCCCTATGCCCATATCAATGATCATACTGACCAGGCAAGATCCTTCAATCCCCTGGTTATCTGGGTCTGTCAATATGCCGAGATAGATGGTGGGTAGGGCTTCGAAAGGGCGATCTATGGCAGATAGACACATAGACTGCAAGGGACTAAGGTGCCCAATGCCGATCGTAAAGGTCGGCCAGGCCATGAATGAATTGACCCCAGGCCAAACCCTGTCGGTCGAGGCAGATGACCCAGTATTTGGTCCTGACCTGGCGGCCTGGGTGGAGATCACAGGCAATGAGCTGGTTGAGTACCATGATGGTCCACCGCAGAGGGCATTGCTGCGAAAGAGAGTTAAATAGGCCAATAAGATGGGGTCTGGGATCGTAGTACATTCAGACCAATCGGCATCCATGGCCCAGCTTCAGGAGGCATTGGCACAGGTCAAGACAAGGCTTGACCTGGTAGAGGAGGCCCTGCAGCCCAGATGCCAGCATGTTACGATAGTGGCCTTTAGCGGTGATATGGACAGGCTTTATGCGGCCCTTGCCATAGCCACTGGCGCTGCTGCCATGGGCATGAAGGTATCGGTGTTCTTTACGTTCTGGGGCTTGAATGCCATACGGAAGAGGAGGGTACTGAAGGGCAAGGGCCTCTGCCAGGCCTTGATATCGTTGTTATTGCCTTCAGGCCCGCACCACCTGCCCACATCCAGGTTCAATATGCTTGGCATTGGGCCCAGGTTCTTCGGCTATCTGATGAGAAAGGGCCGATTGAGCAACGTTCCAGGGCTTATTGAGACCGCAAGGCAAGCCGGGGTTAGGCTTGTGGCATGCCAGAATACCGTAGAACTTATGGGCATCAGACCTGATGAGTTGATAGAGGGGATAGAGTTTGGCGGTGTTGCCACGTATCTGATGGATGCGGCCAGGTCCAAGGTATCTCTGTTTATATGAGGGTAATAAAGGGGATAGAGGATGACTAAGAAAGACCAGCAATCACAGAAGCGCCCCGGCAATTGCCAGGATGAACCTGGGGTACAGGATGCACTAGACTACCTTTCGAGGCAGGCAAGGGAGCTTGCAAGGGCAAATGCCTATGCCGCTGAATTGGTGGCCCAGTTGGAACAGGCCAATCAGGCATTGAAGGAGGAGGTCTCAAGGCGGATCGCCGTAGAGGAGCAGTTGCGGCAGCTCAACGCACAGATAGATACAAAGGTCCGCCGGCAGACGGCCAAGCTGCAGGCCGCCAACCAGACCCTTGGCCAGCAGCTTGCACAGATGGAGCAGTTGACAAGGCAGCTCCAAGAGAGCCAGCAGAGGTGGGCCATCATATTCAATGCGGTATTGACCAGCATCTTCATCGTGGATGCCCAGACACACACCATCGTGGATGCCAATCCCTTGGCAGTGCGGATGGTGGGCCTCCCAAAGGAGCAGATTATAGGAAAGGTCTGCCACCAGTTCGTCTGCCCTGCTGAACAGGGCAGATGTCCGATCACCGACCTTGGCCAGACCGTTGACTGTTCTGAGAGGGTATTCTTGAGGGCCGACGGTACCAGGATAGAGGTGCTCAAGACCGTCACCCCTGTAAACTGGCAGGGCAGGGACTACCTGGTCGAAAGCTTTATAGACATAAGTGATAGAAAGAGGGCAGAGCAGAGGCAGGCAGAGTTGGTCGAGCAGTTGACCAAGGTCAACAGGCAGCTTAATGAGTTTGCATATGTGGTCTCGCACGACCTGAAGGCCCCACTACGCGGCATAAGGGTGCTCAGTGAGTGGATCATAAGGGATTATGGAGAGCGGCTCGGTCCGGATGGCCGCCAGCAGCTCCAACTGCTGGCAGGCAGGGTACAAAGGATGCAGGCCCTGATCGATGGGATCTTGCAATACTCTAGACTGGATAGGCAACAGGCACAACAAGAACAGATAGACCTAACCGAGCTTGTGGCTCAGGTCATAGATCTGCTTGCACCTCCTGAGCATATCCAGGTAGCGGTCGCCGGCCCATTGCCCACGATCGTAGCAGACAGGACCCGCATTGGCCAGGTCTTTCAGAACCTGATCAGCAACGCCATAAGATACATGGATAAACCTATCGGGAAAATAGAGATCTCTTGCCAGGACGACGGCCAATATTGGAGGTTTGCTGTCAAGGACAATGGACCTGGCATAGAGGCCAAGTACTTTGAGAAGATCTTCCAACTGTTTCAGACATTATCCAGCCGCGATGACGGTGCTGGGACAGGCATAGGCCTGGCGGTGCTCAAGAAGATCATTGAGCAATATGGAGGCAGGGTCTGGGTAGAGTCCCAGGTTGGTGAAGGTAGTACATTCCTATTCACACTCCCAAAGGGCAACTGATTCTGCACTTGCTGGCTGGGTCTAGCGGCCTTATAGTATCAACGGTCCTTGAAAAAGGGCATACTATGGGGCTGTTTTCAAGATCTCAGTGGCAGATGACCAAGAAGGATCTCAAGACACGGATGATCTCTGGCCTGCTGGTGTTGGTGCCATTCCTTGTGGCGTTGGCGGTGGTCAGATGGCTGCTTTTGTTTGTCACAGGGTTTGTGCGACCCATTGCGAGCTGGCTGGTTGGCCTAGTGTTACACGGCCTGGGTCACCAGGCAGTGCCCAGGATCTACGTGAGCGTATTGACGGCCCTGCTATCCATATCGGTCTTGGCAGTATTGGTCTATGTGATCGGCGCGATAGCCCAGTTTATGGTAGGCAGACGCCTGATCCATATTGGTGAGACCATGATGATGAAGATACCCATCATCGGCACGGTATATTCAGCCACCAAACAGGTGCTCGGTGCAGTGACGTTATCCGAGCATGAGGCGCTAAAGTCGGTGGTGATCGTGGAATTCCCCAGGCCTGGTTTTCGGTCCCTGGCCTTCCTTACAGGCAAGATACAAGACCAGCAAGGGAATACCTACTGCAAGGTCTTTATCCCCACCGCGCCCAATCCCACTACCGGATTCTTTCAGATGGTGCCTGTCAGCCAGGTCAGGCAGACCGACATGACCATAGAGGATGCATTCAAGATGATCTTGTCTGGCGGACTGTTGGGGCCTGAGGTCCTGGAGCATAGGCCCATGTAAAGAAAAAGGCCCTGCCTTTCCTTGGCAGGGCCTTTATCTCGATATGTGTGTCCGTCATAAAGGCTCTTGGAGCTGGACCTGGCCCATGTAGAGGCTCAGCCACATGTCGATCAAGGTAAATAGGTCATCGAAGTCTATGATCCCATCGTGGTTGACATCCCCTTCTAATGGACCTCCTTCAGCAGTTGGGCTTAGACTGGCGTATGCAGTGCCGCCATACGCACCCATGTTTATCCGATTGCCATTGGGTTGTGGCTCGTCTGCAACAGGTGTGGTTGGGTCTCCTGCATCTATGCAAGGGCTGGTGGCGTCGTCCAGGACCCAAACCTGGTGTGCGGGCCAATACCTTCCCCTTGCGCTCTTGAGGTGATAATCGAAATTGGTCGGATCTGCAAACAGCGGATCCTGGTCCAGGTTGCCTGTACCCCATACGACCGTGCCTGTGCCATACACCCCAGTCCTGCCTCCCTGTACATCGCTGTAGTTGACCGTTAGGATTGCAGGCGAGGAGGTGCTGAGCTGATGGCCTCCTGCTGAGGCCTGGTTGGCCCAGAAGATGGAGTTGAGTATGTTCACACTTGCACTTCGGACCCATAGACCGCCGCCATTGCTGGTGGTACTGTTGGCCACGACCGTGCAGTTTGTGATGGTTGTGGTCTTAGAGCCATTGTCGCACCTTATCGCGCCCCCTGCGGAGGTACTGCTGTTGCCAAAAAGCAGGCAGTTGATCATCTGGCCTGCACTGTTGTTGAACCTGACTGCAGCACTAGCCCCACTATTGGAGTAGATCACACAGCCTGTCAGGATGGCATTGCCGTTGTTGTAGCAATAGACGATGCCGCTGTTGGTACTAGTGGTATTGTTGCCATAGATCCAGCAATTACTGATCGTCGGCCCTGCACCAGTGCAGTAGATGGCTGCCCCTGTGGTGGAGCTGCCACCTGTTATGCCAAAGCCGTTCACTACCGAGCTGGGGCCCTCTCCGGAGTGGAAGTAGAATGCACGGCCGCTGCCCTGGCAGTTTATGACCGTATTGGCAGGTCCATCTTGGGCCCTGACGGTGATAGCCTTGCCGGTAAAATCCAGCTCCTTATTGCCAGTACCGACATACTGACCTGGCAGTACCAGCACTGTATCGCCATTGGATGCCACATTGATGCCCCTCTGTATGGTCTTAAATGCAGTCGTAGGTGTTAGGCCTGAGTACGAGTCATTGCCGTTGACTGCGTCCACATAGTACGTCCTCTGGCGGGGACAGATGGTAGTAACGTCGTACCACACCGGGTCTGCGGAATCCGCTGCAGTGCTGTTGCCCAGGATGCCATGGTTGTTATTACCTGACAGGTCATAGACCGTCTGTCCAGCCCCCTCATCTAGGTTCCAGTATCCTACCAGCCCTGCCACAGGTCCTGTTGGCACGCTGGTCATGGCGGTCATGACCTGGCTGTCATTCAGGGCCACATTATAGATCCTGACATCATCGACCTTGCCCTTGAAGTATCGGTATGCCCA
>JARYLO010000099.1 GCA_029907605.1 Sedimentisphaerales bacterium | reverse complement strand
GCACCGATTGGATCAGCCTGTCCTGACCGTTTGGCTTGGCCTGCTGGGGCATGCAACTGCCATCAGTGGGCAGGTCCACCTCCAGAACCTTACCGGACTGCACATCCTCAAATCTGCAATGCATACGCTGGTTTAGGTCATAGCTGTATGTCACCCGTACAGGCATCCCTGCAGGCCTTCCTGGTGGCAGCTCAAATCTGTACGTCGCTATCTTGTTGACATATCTGGGATCTGTGTCCTCACCCTGCGTGATGGTCACTTCGATATGAGACTGACCATCATAAAGGGTGTAGAATGTACGTGTTTGCTCACAAGGCAAGGGTGTGTTCTTTCTGATAATGATATGGTTTGCGATTGTTCGCTTGCCAGTCTTCTTGTCTACTGGCGCACAGAGCGTGCCATAGCTGTGATTGCATACATCGGTATATCGGATGTCTCGCAGACCTGCTGCTATGCCAGCAGGCACAAGGTCCGGACTTTGCTTTAGGACAGTCAAGCCTGCATGGACCGCTGCGCCTAGGGCCACCGCCTCATCAACATTGACTGCACAGGCGGGTGTGAACCCAAAGAGTTTCTGGAGGGTCTGTGTGATTACGGGGATCCTGCTACTTCCCCCGACCAGCAAGACCTGACCTATGTCGTCTGGTCTGAGCCCTGCCTCGTCTAAGGCCACCTCAATCAACATCTCTGTCTTGGCCACGAACTTGGCTATTGCATGCTCGAATTCCTCCCTACTCAATTCAAACCTGACAGGTCCGCCAGGCCCATAGAGGATCTTCTTGACGGTCTGTCGCCTTGATAGGGTCTTCTTTATGTCCTCGGCCTCATCCTCGTATCTGGCCCTGTCCTCCTGGGATGCTATCAATGCAGTGCCAGTTGCCTGTTGGTAGGCCTGTTCCATCAACCTGAAGACCTGCAGATCGAAGTCAACGCCGCCGAGCTGCTGGTCCCCATTGGAACAAATGATCTGCATGTCATGCCCATCGACCTGGAGTATCGTCACATCAAAGGTACCACCTCCTAGGTCATAGACCAAGACCTTCCCAGTAACTGGGCACGAGGCCATGTAGAACAAGGCTGCTGCCACCGGCTCGTTGACGATCCCGATCACCTCAAGGCCTGCGGCCGCCCCTGCATCCATGGTGGCCCTTCGCCTTATCTCGTCAAAATGCGCAGGCACGGTTATCACGGCCTGCCTGATGGGACCGACCTGGGCCTCTGCATCCTGCTTCAACTTCTTCAGTATCAATGCAGAGAGGGCCTCGGCAGTCCAGATCATGCCATCTATTTGCTTGCGGAATGTGGTGTCTCCAATGTGTCTCTTTACCCATCTGACACAGCGGTCTGGGTTGACATACCTGCAGTTGAGGGCCTCAGTGCCAACCCTGATCAGGTCCTGGTCGAAATAGATGGCAGAGGGCGTGAGCCTCTCTCCATCGGCATTGGGCACGATCTGCGGCCTTCCGATCGCATTCAAGACCGCCAAGGCAGAAAACGCGGTACCAAGGTCTATACCAGCGATGTTGGTTGCCATCCTATCCATACAATCTAACCTGTGCCATCCTCACCACCCTTGCCTGCTGATGGTCTATCAGATATCTGTATCCAGGCCTTATGACCTGGGCAATCTTGCCCGAAAGCGTCGGGTCTGATGTGGGCTGTTTATCCTTTACCACCTCCACCTGGCCATGCAACCCATCCATGCCCTGGCCCACCTCAGGCGTGAATTGTTCAAGCCCGCTTGCCTCAAGCGCGAACAACAGCTCATCATGGACCTGCTGCAGTCGTTCTGCCTCAGGGCTATCAGCACCTTCGCGCCTGATCATGTCCTCCAGGTTATCAACACACCTGATGATCTTTAGACAGAATGTCCGGATGATATTCCAATCGTAGCCGCTTTCGAGTTTGGCCACCCTCTGCTGCTGTTCGGCAGCATATTGCCTTATGGCAGACAGCTCCTGGCCGAGCTGAGACAACCTCGAGATGATCGGTTCTGATTGTGCGACCTTGGGCTCATCCACGAGTAATGTCGTTGCAACTGACCCTTGCTGGGCTTGATGTTCAACCGCGCAGGATCCTCCTTTTTCCTGCTGGGTATCTGGATAATGCCTTAGATATGGCAGTGGTTCGCATGCAGGCAGACCAAGACCGATCGTGACCCTTCGCCTGCCGCTAGGCCCTGCCTGCACCTTAGGCCTGTCCTCTATCTGTTCAGTAGCTACTGGATTGGACTTGGCAGGTTGAGAGCACACCTGCGGCCTCTTGCGATCAAACAAGGCGTGCCAGCTCCACCCGAAGGCCTTCCTTATGACCCTTATCAGACCAATTGCAAGGCAGCATATCAGCAGCAGGCCCCCTTTCAGCATGGCCAGTAGGGATCCAGTCAACATGTACTCCCGCCTCTCCCTTAGCGCCTTGTACGCGGAGACCTTCTGTTGCCAGTCCGGTCCATATAGGACCTGGGCTGTTGCTTCATCAATGCCTACCTGACCGGTCGCCAACCTACTGATGTCCGCATTCAGCCTGGCACGTTGATATGCCTGCAAGGCATCTGGCGACAATCGCTTCAGGTACGCTACCTGCAGGTTCACATCCTCAGGCAGGCTGGTCAACAACGGATCAGGACAAGCAACGGTAGACTGTGTAGCAGGCCCTTTATGCGGCAAGGTCCGGTATACGCCTAGCAGGCCTGCAACGACCAACAATAAGCCCAATATGGCTAGTCCCCTCACCATCACATAAACCATATCAAACAGTAGGCCAGACCCAAAAGTCACTGCCTATGTGCGGCCAGTTGCATTAAGGCGGGGATATGATTAGAGTAGTCCCAAGTTTATGAATGGCTGTGGTGCTACAACCTCCAGACATTGGTGGATCCTCGGGCTTGCCTTGGGCTTGATCCTGGCAGGGTGCGATAAGCCCTACAGGTCGTCGCTGACCGAGGAGGAGGCCAGGAAGATGGCGGCGAAACAACCTCCTGCGCCCGGACTGGCCCTATCTGTCTGCGGCGAGACCGTAGACTTCAATATGGTCTATAATGCGCCCCTTGATCTGGCAGGACGCAGGGTCGCGCTTGGCCCATACCTCACCTTCCTGGCCAAGGGCAGTGACCTTGGTGGCTTCAGGACCAAGGCCTACAGATACGTCAGGACCACGGTAGAGAATATCGTTAACGATACGCTGTTATACCAGCAGGCAAAGAGGGAAGGTGGTGACAAGCTCGATGAGGGCGTACAAAAGGCTGCCCAGAACGTCTGGCGGGAGTTTGTCCTACAACACGGAGGCAATGATGCAGCTGCAGAGGAGGCCCTCAAGGCCCAAGGGTTGGACCGAAAGGAGTTCCTCAAACAGCAGAAGCGTCAGATCCTGACCCACTACCTGGTATCATTGCGGTTGCGATCTGATCAGCCCATCAGCCATAAGGAGCTGGTAGAGGCATATGAGAGGATGAAGGATCAACTATTCGTTATCAAACCTCGCGTCACCTTCCGCTCTATAGACATACAACCCTCGAGGCTCCAACTGACCGATCTCGGGGCCGACCGGAGCGAGCAGGCCAGGCAACTGGCAAATCGCCTGCTGGCATACATACACGCCGGACAAGACATTGCCGCCCTGGCCAGTCAGTATTCACATGGACCGATGGCCAACAATGGAGGCCTTTGGGATGCTGTGGATCCTTGCTCATTGGCCGAGCCTTATGATAGGTTGGCAAAGATGGCGATGGATATGGAGGTCGGCCAGGTAAGAGGCCCTATAGAACTGGGCGGCCAGGTATTCATCCTGGCATTAGTGGATAAGCAAAGACCTGGGTATCTTCTACTTGATCAGGTCCAAGAACAGGTGCAACAGCAGATCCTCAGGGAACGGCGTAGGCGGGCGCAGGAGCAACTCCAGAACGAGCTGGCAGAGCGTGCGAAGGTCGGACAGATCGAGGGATTTGTAGAGGCATTTATCCAGGAATTGTACCGCCGCAGCGAGGCCGATCATGCTGGTGCTTAACCATGGCATAGACCTGGTGGATTGCAACAGGATAGGGAGGCTGGTTGCAAGGCATGGCCAGCGATTCCTCGAGCGGGTCTTTACCAAGACTGAATTGGAGTATGCCAATTCAGGCAGGAACAGGTTGGAGAGGCTCGCAGGCAGGTTCGCCGCAAAGGAGGCGGTCCTGAAGCTTATCGGCACGGGCTGGAGCACTGGTACCTGCTGGACTGAGATAGAGGTCGTCAATGATCCTATGGGTAGGCCCTTGGTAAGGCTGGCAGGCCGGGTCCAGCAGATCGCACTCCAAAAGGGCATACAGCAGGTCCAGATCAGCATCACACACGCAGCAAACCTGGCCATCGCATCTGCGGTTGCATTGGCCGAAGCACATGGGCAGCAATGAGTACGATTGCATCGTGATAGGGGCTGGCCATGCAGGTGTAGAGGCAGCCCATGCTGCTGCCAAGATGGGTGCCAAGACCTGCCTGATCACCATCGACAGGCAGGCCATAGCCAGGATGAGCTGTAATCCTGCTGTTGGTGGTATCGGAAAGGGCCAGATCGTACGCGAGGTCGATGCCTTGGGCGGATTGATGGGCCTGGCCACAGACGCCACTGGCATCCAGTTCCGCATGCTCAATAGGTCTAAGGGCCCTGCAGTCCAGTCTCCAAGGGCCCAGACGGATAAGTACGAATACAGCTGCTGGATACAACAGGCATTGATGGCAATCCCCAACCTGACGATCCTTGAGGCGATGGTAGAACAGATCATAGTAGAAGGCCGGCGTGTCAGGGCCGTGGTCTGTCAGGATGGGACGTTCATCAAGGCCTCCGCAATAGTCCTGGCACCTGGCACATTCTTGAGGGGCCTCATCCACATAGGCGACCTGCAATACCCAGGTGGAAGAAGGGATGAGCCCTGTGCACAACGGCTTTCTGAGTCCCTTGCCTCGATCGGACTGCAGCTAGGCAGGCTCAAGACAGGCACGCCCCCTCGGTTGGATGCATCCACAGTAGATCTCGATCAACTTGAGGTCCAGCAAGGCGACCCTGAGCCAGAGCCTTTCTCCTTCATGAACGACCGGATCTCGGTCTTACAGATCCCCTGTTGGATCACCTGGACGAATCCCCAGATCCATCAGCTCCTGCTAGATAACCTCAATAGGGCACCGCTCTACACAGGGCAGATCAAGTCTACTGGCCCAAGGTACTGCCCGAGCATAGAGACGAAGGTGGTAAGGTTCGCAGACAAGACCAGCCACCAGGTCTTCCTTGAGCCTGAGGAGAGGGCCATCAAGACGATCTACTGCAATGGCATCAGCACCTCCTTACCAAAGGACGTACAAGAGCGGATGATCCAGTTACTTCCTGGCACCCAAAGGGCCAGGATCATCCATTACGGCTATGCGATCGAGTACGACTACTGCCCCCCTACCCAGTTGACCCCAGGCCTCCAGACACGGCAGATCGAAGGACTGTTCCTGGCCGGTCAGATCAATGGGACCAGCGGTTATGAAGAGGCAGCAGGGCAGGGGATCATCGCAGGGATCAATGCGGTACTGTGGCTTAGGGGCAAGGAACCGCTGGTACTGGGCAGAGACCAGGCCTACATAGGGGTCATGATCGATGACCTGATGACAAAGGAGATCACAGAACCCTATAGGGTCTTCACATCAAGGGCCGAGCACAGGCTCTCTCTGCGAGCAGACAATGCAGATAGGCGGCTGACACCTATTGGCAGGGAGATAGGCCTTGTGGATGACCAGAGATGGCGGCGATACCAGCAAAGGCTCAAACAGATTGGACGTTTGACCGCCTATCTGAAGGCCACACGCATCGATGGCATCAGCATCTGGCAGCACCTAGCCAGGCCCCAGTCTGATATCACAGACAGGATCCGCAACGATCTGTTTATCAGTAGTTTTCCCAGGCACGTGGTACACACCGTCCTCACAGATGCCCGATATGAGGGCTATCTTGCAAAGCAAGGGCGCTTGACCGCCCGCTTGCAGAGCCTTGAGCATGCCCCTATACCGGCAGATATAGATTACCAGGCAGTACCACACCTCAGGTCAGAGGCAAGGGAAAAACTCACCAAGTTCAGGCCCATGACCCTAGGTCAGGCCTCGAGGATCGACGGGGTAACGCCTGCCGACCTGGTGGTACTGCAGATATACCTGAAGGCAAGACACCCTGGGCAGCGCAAGGCCGAATAGGTGCTTTTTGACTTGCCAACAAGGCAGCCCAGTGGGGATAATCCTTACGCATTGTCAAGGAGTACCAGCGATGATCGGCAAGAAGATCAGACTAGAAAGGATCATTGATCGCAACTCTGGCCGGACCGTGATCATCCCCATGGACCATGGCGTTACAGTAGGACCCATCGAGGGCCTAGTGGACATACGCAAGACGATCAGCCAGATGGTCGCTGGTGGGGCAAACGCCATCCTGATGCACAAGGGCATGGTCAGGGCCGGTCACAGGGGTACAGGCAGGGATGTAGGCCTGATCGTGCACCTATCTGCCGGCACCTCCATAAGCCCAGACCCGAACGTCAAGGAGCTTGTCTGTACGGTCGAGGAGGCCATAAGGCTGGGGGCAGATGCTGTATCGATCCACATAAACCTCGGGGCTGCCACTGATAGCCAGATGCTGCGCCAACTGGGCATGGTCAGCAACGATTGCGACAGGTGGCAGATGCCGCTGGTGGCCATGATGTACACCAGGGGCCCAAGGATCAGCAATGAATACGATCCTGCAAACGTCCGCCTTGCAGCACGTGTAGGTGCAGAGCTGGGTGCGGATATCGTCAAGGTGGTCTACACAGGTAGCCCAGATACATTCTCTGAGGTGGTCAGGGGTTGTCCTGTGCCCGTTGTCATTGCCGGTGGCCCGAAGATGGATAGCGACGAGGCCATATTCAAGATGGTCGAGGGCGCACTAAAGGCAGGTGCCGCAGGCGTGTCTATCGGCCGCAATGCCTTCCAGCACAATAGGCCACAACAGATGGTCCAGGCCCTGTGTGCTATGGTCCACCAAGGGGCCTCCATAGACCAGGCCATCTCCATATTGCGGTCTGGCAAGCCTGACCAGATCGACTGTGGGCAGTAGGATGAAGAGGTTGTGGGTAGACGTAAGGCCGTATTCAAAGGACCTTGTCATCGCAGCCTTAGAGAGCGGTGCAGAGGCGGTCCTTATCCCTGATGGTGACAGCCACAAGGTAAGGCAACTGGGCAGGATAAAGACCATCGAAAAGGACGGCGACCTCAGGCCTGGCCGTGATGTGGAGTTTATTGAGATCGCCTCAAAGGAGGACCAGCATAGAGCTGCCGCGATCCCACAGCCAAAGGTCGTGGTCCTGTCCATGCGGGATTGGACCATCATACCTATCGAGAATCTGCTGGCCAGTAGGGGCAGCAACATAATGGTCCGCGTGGACTCTGTGGACCAAGCAAGGTTGATGATAGAGGTCCTGGAACGTGGCGCCGATGGCGTCTTGCTACACACCACCGATATAGATCAGATCAAGCAGACCGGCCAGGTCCTGAAGGATATCGGCCAGCAGGTCCCGCTGACAGAGGCAACGGTCACGGCGGTCAGGCAGTTGGGCATGGGCGACAGGTCATGCCTGGACACATGTACCCAGATGGGCCTGGGCGAAGGGATGCTGGTAGGCAATACGGCAAGCGGGTTCTTACTAGTGCATTCTGAAAGCATCGAGAACCCATACGTGGCCACCAGGCCATTCCGCGTCAATGCTGGGGCTGTACATGCATATGTGCTGACACCTGGTGGCAAGACCAAGTACCTCTGTGACATGAGGGCAGGAGACCAGGTCCTGATCGTAAGCCACACTGGCAAGGGCAGGATTGGATACCTTGGCAGGAATAAGATAGAGAGCAGGCCCTTGATCTTGGTGGAGGCTATGGCCGAACAGGTCCCTGTAGGCCTCATATTGCAGAATGCAGAGACCATATGTCTGGTTGCTCCTGGGGGGGCAGCTGTATCAGTCACCAGACTGGCCCCTGGTCAGAAGGTCTTGGCACACATTGAGCGTGTCGCCAGGCACTTTGGTATGGAGGTACAGGAGACGCTTGTGGAAAGGTAGACGGGCCTTTGGCCAGGCCTTGGTATGCATCATGCTGATTGTGTCCTCTTGCAGGAGGGAAGCTGCACCTGTACCTCGCAGATACACCTATCAGGTCGTAGCTGTCATACCACACAGGCCAGATGCATTCACGCAAGGGCTTGTCTGGGATGATGGGGTCATATACGAGGGTACAGGCCTTTATGGCCGATCATCATTGGCCAAGATCAGGCCAGCAGATGGGCAGGTCATCCAGTTGGTTGCCCTGCCGCCAACATATTTCGGTGAGGGCATAGCGATCCTGGCTGACAAGGTCTATCAATTGACATGGCAAGAACAAACCGCCTTTGTCTATACCAAGGGGGGTCTAGACCAAGTAAGCAAGATACAGTACGAGGGGGAAGGCTGGGGCCTCACTACAGATGGCCATCTTTTGATCAAGAGCGATGGTTCTGCAAACCTAGCCTTTATAGACCCATGTTCCTTTAAGGTCATCAGGACCATCCAGGTCCGCGACCACAAAGGGCCTGTAAGGTACCTAAACGAGCTCGAATTCGTCCGAGGCCGCATACTGGCAAACATCTGGCAGACAGGCCTGATCGCCATCATAGATCCATCTGATGGCCATGTCGCTGGCTACCTGGATATCTCGGACCTGTGGGCCTATCAGCCGCCAGGATCCGATGTGCCCAATGGCATCGCCTATGACCCTTCCAGTGACCAATTGCTTGTCACCGGCAAGCTATGGTCGTTCATATACTGCCTGCGACTTGATCAGGGCTTGCCTTAGGTCCCAAAAAGTATTGATCTTGCCTGTGCCAAGTGATAAAAAGAACATAGGCGGCCTGACAGGAGGCCCAAGGATCGGAGCATTATCCGTGCAGGGTGATAGGTGCTACAAGCACGTTAGACTCATGTCGATAAACACGGGTGGATAAATATATCTACCAACCTCACAGTCAATTCAGAAAGGAGGATTGAACATGAACAAGAAGGTCATTTCTGCCATCGGGCTTGTGGTGTTGAGCCTGGCCATTAGTGCACGGGCCGAGCCATTTAGTGTAGAGCCCATCCAAGACGGCCATGTATGCAACGATACCCAATATGGCCCCACACAATCCTACGATACCCCAGCCATACATGTACGCAATATCGCTAGTAGGCGGCGGGTAGGGTATGTGATGTATGACATATCTGGACTGAAGGTCTCGGGCAGGATCTTCGAGAATGTCACCCTAAGTGTGATGGGTTATGACCCAGGCCCCATAACGGTCTATGGGATCAAGGAGAACCTGGACGATGCATTCGTTGGCCTAAACTTCAATCAGCTAACGTGGGCCACCGTACCTGCCGGGGTGCCCAACAATCCCCTGCCAGCGGTAGATAGTCCCGTTCAGCTCAAGGTGGAGGATCTGGTCGGGCCCCTGCTGAGCTTTACTGCCCCTGCGCGAGGCGTAAGGGCCTCCACTGATCCTAGCCAGGAGTTGGCAGATTTCCTGAACCAAGACACAGACGGTATCATCGTCTTGCTCCTTGCCCCCAGTAATGAGGGCGGAAACGCCATCATCCGATGCATGGAGTATACCGACGGTGCGCTTCGCATCGAGGGCGAGCTAGGTGGCCTACCCTTGGGAGCAAGTTCCCCACACCCTGCTGACAAGTCTACCGAAGTGCCAGTGGATGCCCTGCTCTCTTGGAACCCAGGTGCCAATGCAATTGCCCATGATGTGTATCTTGGCACCAAACAGGAAGACGTCGCAGCTGCAACTGCCAACCAGCCCATAGGGGTCCTGGTGAGCAAGGGGCAGACTGGCACCACCTTCGATGCATTCGGCATCCTTGCATTTGGCCAGACCTATTATTGGAGGGTAGA
>JARYLO010000098.1:3069-10116 GCA_029907605.1 Sedimentisphaerales bacterium | reverse complement strand
TGGCCAATACCACCTTCTTGACCAACCCGCGGGACTGCTCCGCCCGTAACCACCTTTCGGCTTCAGCATGGCGTGGGTGACGCGCGCGAGCCAGGGCCTGAAGCGTATCTTCGATGGCTGACTTTTGTTTTTCCGTGTATGGAGGTATGGGAATCCCCCAAAACATCAAGGGCGAGGCGGTGTAGTTGACATCACCCACCCAGCTCGGCTTGTGGTACCCATACTGGCGCATCGTCTCCCGCAAGAACCGTGCCATGCCACTGATCTCACTCCAATCGCTGAGGCTGTGGAACTCCACCACATCGAACAGATCCGGATGGGCCAGTAGCTGCCTCACCTCGGCCAGGTACCGTTGGCTAGTACGACGCCTCTGTGCCGGCATGGCCGCCAAGGTGGTGGGAATATCCTTCGGATCAGGATGTCCCTCAAACACTCCTGCCAGGAAGAACCTATCAGAATCACCTTGGCCCGGGGATTGGCCTGCTTGATTGTAGAATAAGCCACTCTTAATAGTTCCAGGTACTCTTCGAGGCTGCCCTGCCAAAAACCCGTACCCCATTCGGCCTCGATCTCCCAGTACTCCACTGGATAGCGCAGACCGGGCGCGTGGTCTGGATGGTTCGTGTCATAGCGTTGGACCAGGGCACGCAGGTAGGCCTTGTAGTCCTCCATGTATTCAGGTTTGGGCAGTGAGCTTCCGCTGCCGAGGGCCCTGACCGGCTTGCTGGAGGCCCAACGGTTCATCGATCTGACGTAGATATGGAACTGACGAAATCCAGCCTGTTGGTATTCAAGGATCAGCCGATCTGCTTACTCCCAATGGTAATTGTTTTACCACCCACAGGTGGCTCTGGCTCTATGTCACCCCAGGAGAAACCTCTAGCCATCGGCTTTGCCCACGTCACACCTGTCTTGGCATAGACCTCTGCCAATCCAGGAACCATGTATTCGACACCCAAAGCGAACCCGCCGCCTTCTGCCTCGCCCCTCCCAGCCGCCGTTAGGATAGACACAATAAACACCCACACAAGAACCAGCGATCGGACCACGACCAAACTTTTTCAAACCTTGCCTTGACTGACCTTACAATTCCTCTAGACAACAAGAGTATAGGCGAAAACGCGCAATCCAGTCAACAATTGTAGAAACAAAGGCGAAAAGCCCAGGAAATGCTTGCCAGGGCCATCGAAACGAGTCCGCCCAGTACATAGCTGCCCATGACTATTGCTGTGAACAGAGAGGCCATCGGCTGGTAGCAGGTAATGGCCGGTTGTGCATCCCGTTAACATACGCACGACCTGTCTGATAGAGTCTACGCTTTCGACGGTGAGGTTACGGACAGATCGGACCAAGGTTGGTGGTAGTGTTAGATTCTCATCGATGGCAGGCTGGGGCCAGATTGGGTGCGGTGTTAGAGGCTGGGGCTGTAGTGAATGAAGTCCTCGGGGCTGGGTTGATCAAGTGATCCAGGTCAGCATAGCAGGTGGCTGTGGTCCTAGGTCGAAAATCACCCATAGCATTTGACAATACTGTCTATCGTCCGACCGCCAACTCTAGACTTGCCTCTTGGTAGCCCATCAGGTATTATTCTGCCTGTGTTGGGGATGGAGTCCCCCGCAGAAACCGCCTCTGGGCTGATGACTCCTACATACTCAGCAGGCAAGGGTGGCAGTAGCAAATGGCTGCCGACTTGCCGAAGGCCAGTTTGAGAAGGAGTCATCGTCATGGCCCAAACATACAAGTCTATCATCACCGGTGTATCTGGTCGCCCAACCTACGACAGCCGAAGGACCGCGCAGGCGTCGCACATAGATGCCAATCCTGCCCCCCAAGCCGTCAGGATGCTGTCCGGCCGCAAGCCCGCATCGCGATCTATCCCGGTTGCCCCCTGCAGCAAGCCCCGCAGGTGTATCGAACGGGCGACCGTCATTTTGTTTTCCAGTATGGTTGCCAAGTGGGATCAAGAGGGCTGATGTATGGCACTTAGCCTGGCGGAATTGATCGTCGTCTCTCTGCAGGTAGACTACATATGCCGCAGATGGAGCATCCCGGGCCTGGCTGGGATGCTATTGGTTGGTGTGGCGTTCGGGCCGCAGGGACTGGCCTGGATCAGTCCCGACCTGGCGGCCGTCTCCACCGACCTGCGGATGATCGCCTTGATTGTCATCCTGCTGCGGGCCGGATTTGAGCTAAGCAAGGACACGCTCAAGAAGGTAGGGGGACGAGCCCTGCTCTTTAGCTTTGTACCTGCAGTCTTCGAGGGAATCGCCATCACGTTTCTGGGCCGGTGGCTGCTCGGTTTGACCTATATGGAGTTTGCCATCCTCGGCTCGGTCCTGGCTGCGGTCTGACCTGCCGTGGTCGTGCCACTGATGCTGGAGTTCATGGGGCAACGTAGGGGCAACGTGGGGGCACCGCCAAGGGGATCTGCACACTGGTTCTGGCTGGGTCTTCGATAGACAACGTGTTCGTGATCGTCGTCTACAGCAGCCTCATCAGCATATACACCGGACAAAAGACCAATCTGGTCTGTAAGGCCACTAGCATCCCCGTTTCCATAGTATGCGGTATCGTAGTAGGACTGGGCGTAGGATACCTGCTTTACCATCTCTTCAGGCGGTACAACCCCCGTGCAACAAAACGGCTGCTGGTAGTGCTGGGAACATCGGTATTCTTGGTGGCCATGGAGCACCGGCTGGAAGGCATCGTGCCGTTCGCCTCCCTGCTGGCGGTCATGACCATCGGCTTTGTCATCCTGGAAAAGGATCAGTACATGGCCCACGAGCTGTCTACCAAGCTAGCCAAGCTCTGGGTATTTGCAGAGATCATCCTGTTTACGCTAGTCGGGGCCAAGGTGAATGTCCAGGTGGCCATGAGGGCCGGTGCGGCTGGTGCATGGATTATCCGTCTTGTCGGCAACCGGGCACTTCAGCAAGATGGATTGGTCCAGCCTAGTCACACCGACCCAGAGCTAGCCAAGAGGGATATCATGGAGCTGGTGGCCGTGGCCGAGATCATGGACCCCGACCCGCCGGTGGTCAGTGAGACCTGCGATCTGCCCAGCGTGCTTCAGGCCTTCGCGGACTGTCAAAGCGATATCCTCCCAGTAGTCGATGCAAGCGGCGCCCTGCTGGGGATCGTAAGCCTGTCAACCCTCAGGCCCGTACTGGCAGCCGGTGATATGCACCGATGGCTCTTGGTGCACGACCTGATGACCCCTGCCCCTGCGAGCCTGACCGAGAAGACCAACCTGCTGGACGCACAAGAGGCATTCGACACCACAAAGGCAGAGGCACTGCCCGTCTTGGCTGAAGGGACCAGACGCCTGGTCGGCATAGCCAACCGTCACCGCCTTGACCGTAAGGTCCAGACCGAGGCAGCAGAGTGGCTGGCTGCCAGGCAAGCTGCCAAGGGCGGCTGATTAATGGCGATGAGGCTATTGGGCGTTTGGCCATGAGCCAGACGCCTCAGCACGGTACAGGTAGGGATTTTCCCTACTTGATGCATATCTGGCCTGGTCAACCAAACCCGGCAGTTGAGCGGCTATGATGCAATTGCACCGGAGAAATCGCTTGCTTGACCACTTACGTTGCTGTACAAGAACGCGGTCGCCCTACCCCGGCGTGGGGTTGGCAAGATGTCTTGCAACGAGGTGAAGATAACGATGGACGAATGCGGCAGTTGCAGTCTGAACGTCGCTGAGTCAGGGGGCGAAGACCCTGAGCCGTGTTGTACCAGACTGGCTGAACTGTGCGGAATAAGCCTGATGGCAGGAGGCAAGATGGGCTAGTCTCGTCTCCAGGCTGCCTTCTTTGCTTGTTTGTTCCAACAGAGCGGCTTGCCCGTGGACAGGTGAAAGGAAGGCAGCCATGATCAACTCCCTCAAATTCCTACGGCCGCGATTGGCCAATGGTGCCTCCACCATCCGCGTCTGTCCCCTGCTGACGGAGGTGGCATACCTACCTGTCCAGAATGCACTGGAGAGGCTTGGAAGCAGTTGGCAGGGGTTATCCCAAGAACAGGCAGAGCAGCGTCTTGAGCAGCACGGGCCCAATGTGGTGGCCCAGGAAAAGCACCGTACTCGCCTGGGCCTGTTGGGTCTGGCCATGCTCAACCCATTGGTGATATTGCTGCTGGTCCTGGCCACGATCTCCTTGCTGACTGGAGACATCAAGGCCACTATAGTCATGTCCACCATGGTGGCCCTGAGCGTGGCATTGCGGTTTACCCAGGAGTCGAAGGCCGACGCCGCTGCTGCCAAGCTTAAGGCCATGATCAGCGTCACGGCAACAGTCATCCGTGATGGCAAGCCCCGAGAAGTACCGCTGGCCGACCTGGTCCCCGGCGACCTGGTGAAGCTCTCGGCCGGTGACATGATCCCGGCAGATGTACGGATCCTCTCCTGCAAAGACCTTTTCGTCATCCAGTCCAGCCTTACCGGAGAATCACTGCCCCTCGAGAAGACTGAGGCCCGGCCCAACGGGGGCGCTCGTTCGCCCCTGGAGTTCAACAATCTGGCCTTTCTAGGTACTAGCGTTGAAAGCGGCACTGCAACAGCCCTTGTGGTCGCCACTGGACTGAACACCTACCTGGGTATGATGTCCAAGTTCCTTGTCGGCCAACAGGTTCAAACCAGTTTCGATAAGGGCGTCAATCGATTCACATGGCTGATGATCCGCTTCATGGTGTTCATGGTCCCGCTGGTTTTCCTCATAAACGGCATGACCAAGGGTAACTGGCGTGAGGCCTTTTTCTTTGCACTGGCGGTGGCGGTGGGCCTGACCCCAGAGATGCTTCCGATGATCGTGACCGTCTGCCTGTCCAAAGGCGCAATAGCAATGAGCCGCAAGAAGGTGATCGTCAAACGTCTCAGCTCGATCCAGAACTTCGGTGCCATGGACGTGCTATGCACTGACAAGACCGGGACGCTCACCCAGGACCGCGTCCTCATCGAAAAGCACTGTGACGTGGTGCGGAATGAAGACGATACCGTCTTGGCCCTAGCGTACCTGAACAGCTACTTTCAGACAGGTCTCAAGAACGTGCTGGATCGGGCAGTATTGGAGCATCGAGAAATCCACAGTGAGATGGATATCCCAAGGTGGGAGAAGGTGGACGAGATTCCATTCGACTTCTCGCGCCGACTCATGTCAGTGGTCGTCGAGACGCCACAAGGCACTCATCGGATCATCACAAAGGGCGCTCCAGAGGAGGTGTTCAGGCGATGCAACCGTTTCGAGCTTGACGGCGAGATATTCCCGTTGCATACACTCATTGTTCAGGATCTGAAGGAGGAGTACGAGTCCCTCAGCGAAGACGGATTCCGCGTGCCGGCCATTGCCTACAAGGATGTACCCAAGAAGGCCGCTTATTCTCGGGCCGACGAAAGCGACATGATCCTTCGGGGATATCTTGCCTTTCTAGACCCCCCGAAAGAGACCGCCGGTCCAGCCCTAGAGGCCTTGCGTCAGCACGGCGTATCCGTGAAGGTTCTGACAGGTGATAGCGAACCGGTCAGCAAGAAGATCTGTCACGAGGTCGGCCTGCCTGTCGAACACGTCCTGGTGGGCAGCCAGGTGGAAGCGATGAACAATGCCCAACTTGTGGATGAAGCAGAGCAAGTCACGCTCTTTGCCCGTCTTTCGCCAGCCCACAAGGTGCGGATCATCCAGGCACTGCAGAGCAAGGGGCATGCAGTCGGGTTCCTGGGCGACGGGACCAACGATGCGCCGGCCCTGCGGGCCGCTTGATGTCGGTATCTCGGTGGACTCAGCCGTTGACATCGCCAAGGAATCGGCGGACGTAATCCTCTTGGAAAAGAGCCTGATGGTCCTGGAGGAAGGCGTGCTGGAGGGCCGAAAGGTCTTCGCCAACATCCTCAAGTACGTTCGGATGGGCGCCAGCTCAAACTTCGGCAACATGTTCAGCGTGCTGGGGGCCAGTATCTTCCTGCCATTCCTGCCCATGGCCCCGCTTCAGATTCTGAGCAACAACCTCCTGTACGACTTCTCGCAGGTTCCGATCCCAACGGATGATGTGGACCCCGAGCAGATCGCCCGGCCCAGGCCGTGGTCGATGAAGGAGATCACCCGTTTCATCCTGTTCATCGGCCCATGCAGTTCGATCTTCGACTACACCACCTACTTGATGATGCTGTATATCTTCGGGGCCTGGGACAAGCCGGCACTGTTCCAGACAGGGTGGTTCGTCGAGTCCCTGCTGACACAGACGATGATCATCCACATCATACGGACCAACCGCATCCCATTCCTCCAAAGCCGGGCCAGTTGGCCGCTGATCGTCACGACTGCCCTCGTGATGATGGTTGGGACGTGGCTGCCATTCTCGCCCATTGGCCCGGTGCTGGGGTTCACAGACCTGCCCCCGCTTTACTGGCCGCTGCTCATACTGACCTTATTCTGTTACGCCTTGCTGACCCAGTCAGTCAAAGTATGGCTCCTGCAGAGAAGTTGGATCTGACCTTGCGTGAGGCAGATTCGAGATCATGGATTGGCGACGCGGCAGTTACCCCTTAGGGAGCTCCGAGATCCTTGGGACTCGCTCTACCTAGCAGATACCTGCGTATCCACACACCAGACTTGCGACCCTTGATATACCTCTCCCTGGCCATCGCCTCATGATAGCTCCTGTGCTCCTCCAACCAAACTAAACTCCACGGCCCACCCCTCGCTGTGTAATGGCTCTTGTCTCGCTTCGGGTCATTGTGCTCAGCCAAACGCCAATCCAAGTCACTGGTCATCCCAACATAAAACCGGCCACCAGGATCCTCTAACACATAAACCCAATACTTGTTCCTTGCCTTCCCCAAACTCCCCGACCAGGTCTCGAACCTGGAACCTAGCGGTTAACAGCCGCTCGCTCTACCAATTGAGCTATCGGGGAACATATTCAGTTTTCAAACCCCCTAAGCCCAATGACCTAGCGGTTAATCCCGATGGACATCGGGACTCGCTCTACCAATTGAGCTATCGGGGAACATATTCAGTTTTCAAACCCCCTAAGCCCAATGACCTAGCGGTTAATCCC
>JARYLO010000098.1:0-2972 GCA_029907605.1 Sedimentisphaerales bacterium | reverse complement strand
CCCGATGGACATCGGGACTCGCTCAAGCAATTGAGCTATTAGGGCACTAAGGCCTGCACAAACAGGCGATTTGTTGTTATTATGCCAACCCGGCCTGCTGGTATCAAGACCCAGGTCGATCTTGATTAGGAATTCTGGAGGGCTAGCCGATAATGGCACCAGGCACGGTCCAAGGCCAAGCGGTGGCTCTGATATGTCTGGAACACTACTTGCGCTGGCCGCGTCTTATAAACGACGTCAGTACGAGTGTTGGTATAATGGCAAACGACTTACTGAAGGTTGGAAACTTTACGATCCTCGGCAGACTGGGCTGTGGGGCAAGGAGCACTATTTATAGGGCTAGGGATGAGGAGGATGGCACGATCGTTGCGCTCAAGAGGATCGTGGTAGAAAGGCCAGAGGACCTGCGTGTGGTAGAACAAACGGAAAACGAATACCACATAGCCAGACAGGTTGATCATCCCTACGTGCGCAAGTGCTTCAAGTTAAAGAAGATAAGAAGCCTGCTAAGACCAAAGGAACTGCTGCTGTCCATGGAGCTGTTTGACGGAGTCACGCTGGAGCAGACCCCACCATTGAGCCTGGGGGATGTGCTGCTGGTATTCAGATTGGTTGCCACTGGTCTCTATGCGATCCATCAACGAGGCTTCGTGCATTGTGACATCAAGCCAAACAACATCCTCCTGAGCAAGTCAGGGGCAATAAAGATCATAGACCTTGGTCAGGGCTGCCCGATCGGGACCCGCAAGTCACGCATACAGGGTACCCCAGACTACATAGCCCCAGAACAGGTCAACCGTCAACCATTGGGGCCAAAGACCGATATATTCAATCTGGGTGCAACGATGTATTGGGCCCTCACAGGCAAGAACATCCCCACCTTGATACCGACCAAGAGGAACGGCCTTGGCCTATTCGAGCAGACCAGGGACTTCCAGTCGCCCCACGAACTGAAGCCTCAGATACCGCAGCAGGTCTCGGACCTGGTGATGGAATGCGTCCAGGATAATCCTGCAGACCGTCCGCAGGATATGTCTCAGGTGATCTCCAGGCTGGACGCTATCATCCAGCAGATATTCGGCCAGCGGATTAAGGCCAAGAAGGATGGAGTCGCAAATAGTTGAGCTGCTGGCCGCCGGCGCAAAGGCCAATCAAACGGACCCATATAGGCAAGGTAACCTCATCTGCCTGCCTCCTGATGGCAGCCTGGTGGTCAGCGGCGACATCCACGGCCATGCCCGGAACCTACAGAGGATCATCTCTTACGCAGACCTGGAGGCCCGGCCAGAAAGGCACCTAATCATCCATGAGATCATCCATGGCGGACCCCAGGATGGGGATGGGGGGTGTCTATCCTACAAGGCGCTGTTTGAGGCAGTGGAGCTGAAGCTCAGGTATCCGGATAAGGTCCACATACTGCTGGGCAATCATGATACTGCCTTTATTACTGGCTCTGAGGTGCTCAGGGAAGGCAGGCGTATGAACAAGGCCTTTACAGAGGCCCTAAAGGCCGAGTTCGGGCAGGATTGGCCCCAGGTCCAACAGGCCATCAGGCAGTTCTTGCTCTCCCAACCCCTGGCGGCACGTACTGCTAATCGGATATGGATATCCCATTCGCTCCCGTCAGACAGGATGATGGGCAGGTTCGATATAGAGGTCCTGTCAAGGCCATTGCAGGAGGCAGACCTGCAGCGAGATGGTCCCGCATACGTCCTTACCTGGGGCAGGCACACAAGCCAGGAAGGCCGCAGAAGGCTGGCAGAGAAGCTGGGTGTGGACCTATTCGTCGTAGGGCACCAGCCGCAGCCCGATGGCTGGCTTGCTATTGAGCCAGACATGCTCGTCCTTGCCTCAGACCACAACCATGGTTGCCTGCTCGAGCTAGACCTTTCTGCCAGCTATGACCTGGCAAGCCTTGTGTCAGGGATCATACTTCTTAGTTCGATTGACTAGCGATGTAGGCTATAATCACCCAGGTACTAGAATAAGTAAACCATGACAGCAAGCTGGCTATACATCCTGTTGCTTGTACTACTGGTCGAAGAGGCCCTATCCCTGATCAATGCTGCAGTAAACTGGCGACATGCGGTCAAGGGGTGTTCCCGCAGACGGCCAGCAGGCTTTACCCCAAGGGTCTTGCTGATCGTGCCATGCAAGGGGTTGGATCAAGGATTCAGGGCCAACATCACCTCTCTTTTGCATCAAGATTATCCAGACTACATGGTATGGTTCGTTGTCGGACACAGGAGCGATCCGGCATATACCCAGATAAGGGCCATCTTGGCCAACCAGGCAGGTCTGGCAAAGGCTACCAGGCTATTAGTGGCAGGCCCGTGCACCACCTCAAGCCAGAAGGTACATAACCTCCTCTACGCCATTGACCAGGCCCCTGCAGATGTTGATGTGTTCGCCTTTGCTGACAGTGATATCCAAGCGCCGCGAACATGGCTCTCAGACCTGATCGCACCGCTGGCCGGACCTGCCTGTGGGGCCAGTACAGGTTACAGATGGTTTGTGCCTTCAGAGGGCAACCTTGCAAGCACCGTCCTATCGTGCCTCAATGCCAAGGTTGCACAGATGCTTGGACCTGGTACCTTCAACCTTGCATGGGGCGGTTCCATGGCCATCAGAAAGGAGACTTTCTATAGCTGCAATATCCAACAGATCTGGTCGCAATGCCTGTCAGACGACCTGACGGTCTCGGAGGCCGTCAAGGCCAGGGGTCTGAGGATAAGGTTTGTGCCAAGGTGTCTTGTCCCTTCGCACTGCCGGATGGGCTGGCTCGATCTGGTGAGGTTCGGCAGGAGGCAGCTCTTCCTGACCCGGTTGTACAGCCCCCTGACGTGGATACTGGCCCTTACAGGCACTGCACTAGCCACGATAGACATCTGGGGAATACAGGCAGTAGCAGCCTGGAGCTGGTGGCGTCATTGGCAGGTAGATGTATATGGGCTGACCGCCCCTGCCTGGCC
>JARYLO010000097.1 GCA_029907605.1 Sedimentisphaerales bacterium | reverse complement strand
CATGGCTGAGGGATTAGCTGGCATCAATATTGGCAACCTGAAAGACGAGGACTTTTTGGTGTGCTTGCGCAGATCACGGGCACTGTGGCATTTCAGGGGCTGATCGAGACAAGAGGCATGCCTCCAAAGCCAGGTGAACCTCGCCCGGCTTATCATGCGCTGACCCTGGTGGTCCAGAAGCTTGGTGCGTTTTCGGCCGTAGAGCGGCTGGAATTCGGGCCAGGTGTCTATGCCTACCGCTTCGCAGTGGGAGGTCGGCCTGTGTATGTGGTCTGGTATGAGGATGGTCGGCGATACCTCCCGGGCGATCGTGAGCCTGTGGCCAATGTACTGCGCTGTCTGGCCAATATCGGGTGACAGAGACACCCACAGGCTATGGGCCTACGCCTGCTCGGACCGTTAACATCCCCCAAGGTGGGTGGAATGCAGAATTGGGGTGTACACCGATCTTTCTGGAACCCGTTGGCGATTCGTAATTCGTGACCGTCGTCGTACCTGGCATATCTTCCCAGCCTGATACCGGTCGAGGGGATTCATCTTCCTGGCGTAAGGCAATAAAGGTCCCCACACTGATGCTGGAAAGCCACTGGCCGGACCGAGGACTAGCAGACAGCCTAGCGAAACAAACCGGGTTCTTATGCCAAATGCCGGCAAGACCGAATGGAGTCTTTTGCCAACGACCCCCCTGCAGTACTGATACTACGTTGGGCCATGCCGGAGGGCGGTAAAGTCTGCCTCATCCAGGATAAGAGCTTGCCTAGGGCCAAGGCGGCCTAACCTGCAGCGTACATCCTTCCCTCCAGGCCATCGAGGGCAGGCGAAGGGTTAGTTGGTGACTGTGCCAGGTCAGTTCGAGACCGTGTGGGCTACTGGCGGGCAGGCACTAACAATACGGCAGGCCAAGACGCTCGTTGACCTCCTTGCCACCGCGCACAGCAAGGCCGCCATCGGTAAGGCCGCACCCGCCAAACCTCAGGTTGTACTCAAGACCAGACCTACGCCTACCCTGCCGAGCATGCGACCAGATGCCTATTTCATATGGATCTTGATGGTCGTCGTTTGGCCGGCGGTTACGCTGACGTTTTCGACCTGAGCGTTTCGTTCCCCAGCTTTTACGTGAACGGTGTAATTGCGCGGCGCAGTGGGCAGGCTGAATGAGCAATCCTCGCCGGTTATCACAACCTGTCCAATGACCTTCGGCTGCGTGGCAAAGACCTGCATACCAGTTCCATCAGTGACAATGCCCTTTAACGTGCCTTGCGGAAATCCGCCGATCCGCACGATGGCGTTAGCCACCGTGTCGCTGACGTACAGATTGCCGGCCAGGTCAAAGGCCAGTCCGACTGCCTGCCGAAATCATCCCGCCTTCATCGTTTGCAACAGCCAGTTCGACGCATGGCCAGAACGCCATTACTAGACCTGAGTTGCTGTACCGGTTAGCCACACTATGGGATCAGGGGATTACAAGGATTGTGTTCGACTAGGTGCTGAATGCCAGCAAGCTGCCCAGCGTAGATGGCCATGATCAAAAGGCGACTTGTAGCCTAGAGATCATCGGCTTTTGCAAAAGGTCACACTGTCCTTGATGGCAATGGCTATCTGGAAAAGAATGCAGGTAATGTTGGGTATAGTGAGGTCCAGCTAGTGTTTCCGGCTTCGCGCAATAACCAGGCCAGTCCTGGCAGTGCACGGCAGCCATGGCGCCGAAGTTGTAACTACAACCTGAACTCCATTGAGTGCGGGCACAGGTGGCAGAGCTGCAGTGGGCATACGATTCCAGGTGGGTCCGTTAGTTTGCATTAGGCTTTATGTCAGGTCCTGCAGGTTGTGTAGGGGGCCGGTAAGGCTATAATGATCCTGCAAGGACTGGCATGGCTATAACGTATAGGCATACACAGATAGGGTACGTGGTCTTGATATTGTGTTTCTTGCCTGCCATTGTGGTGGGCTCGATCCTGGCCAGGCGTCCAGAACCTGTGGGGCTGCTAGTGCTTGCGGTGATCGTGGTGGTTGGGATCTGTTTTGGTTCTATGACCGTCCAGGTTGCCGACGGGAGGTTGCAATGGTATTTTGGGCCTGGCCTGATAAGAAAACAGGTGGCGATCAAGGATATATGTGCAGTAACCCCTGTACGCAATAAGTGGTATTATGGGTGGGGGATACGCTACACACCTTATGGCTGGCTTTACAATGTATCTGGTCTGGAGGCCGTAGAGTTGCGGCTCTCCAATGGCAAGACCCTTAGGCTGGGGACAGACCGACCCCATCAGTTGATCCAGGCCATAGGCCAGCAGATCTGGGGCAATGCAGACACCAGAACGCATGAGGGCTGATGCCAGTCAGGGGCCAGGGCCTACGACAAGAAGGCTCAGGATCCATCTTTCTGGTAGGGTTCAAGGCGTTGGCTTCAGGCCCACGGTGTATCGAGTTGCTACCTGCCTGGGCCTGACAGGCCTGGTTCGCAATGACGGGCAGGGACTGACCATAGAGGTGCAAGGCTCAGGGCCGGCATTGGATGCCTTCATCGAGCGTATCAGGACCACTGACAGGCCTCCGCTTGCCTCGATCGAGGCCTGGAGGGTTGATCAGATCCCTGTAGTCCTTGGCGATGATGGCTTCCACATAGAGGCAAGCGACCTGATCGGGGATGCAGGGTGCGAGGTCTGTCCTGATGTGGCTGTCTGTAAGGATTGCCTGGCGGAGATGTCAGACCCTACGGATCGCAGGTTCCAGTACCCATTCATCAACTGCACCAACTGCGGTCCAAGGTATACGATCGTGGTGAGGATCCCATACGATAGGCCGAACACCACCATGGCTGGGTTTGTCATGTGTCCTGAATGCCGTAAGGAATACGAGGATGTGCGCGATAGGCGTTTCCATGCCCAGCCGGTGGCCTGTCCTGCATGCGGGCCAAGGGTCTGGTTGGTTGGCCCGGATGGCCATAAGCTGTGCAAGGAGGGGCCAGATGCCATAGATCAGGCCGCGGCCATGTTGCGTGCTGGCAGGATCGTTGCAGTAAAGGGGATAGGCGGTTTCCATCTGATGGTGGATGCCTGTAATGACGATGCAGTCAGGCAGCTAAGGCAGCGAAAGAGGCGAGACCATAAGCCCTTCGCCATGATGGCAGCCTCTATCAAGCAGGTCGCTCGCCATGCACAGCTCTGTCCGCCTGCGGTAGATGCCTTGTTGGGCCCACAGGCGCCCATCGTCTTATTACCCAAGCGCAAGGATCATGGCATAGCCAATTCCGTGGCACAAGGGGTCGCCACATTCGGTTTTATGATGTGTTACGCACCGGTCCATCACCTGTTGCTGCCCAAGGGACCAGGTGTGGTGGTAGCTACTAGTGGCAATATCTCTGATGAGCCCCTGATCTGTGATAATGACATGGCCCTAAGGCAACTGGCCCAGGTGGCAGATGCGTTCCTGATGCATGATAGGCCCATTTTCAGGCAGGTGGATGACTCGGTCGTGCAGATTATAGATCGCCAACCTATGCTTATCCGCAGGGCAAGGGGATATGTGCCTGAGCCTATATTCATGCGGCATGGATCCAGCCATCAGATCCTGGCATTGGGTGCGGATCTGAAGAATACCCCCTGTCTGGTAAAGGGCAACCAACTGATCTGCAGCGAACACATTGGTGACCTGGCGGATGCAGAGGTCTTTAGACACTATCTCAGGTCCATTGCACACCTTGAGGGGCTCTTTGATATCAGACCGTCGCTCCTCGCTTGTGACATGCACCCTGGGTATGTCTCCACCAGTTATGCCCAAAAGGTAGCTGGCAGATTCAAGATGGTATTGCAGGTCCAGCACCACTGGGCGCACCTGGCCTCTGTCTTGGCTGAGCATCAATTGGATGGGCCGGTGATAGGCCTTATTGCCGATGGTACAGGCTATGGTCCTGATGGGGCGATATGGGGTTGTGAATGCCTTGTGGGTGATCTGCGGAGGTTCGATAGGTTGGCCCACCTGGAATATTATCCCTTGCCTGGAGGCGACAAGGCGGCCAAGGAGGCGATAAGGCCATTGATGGGCCTCTTGACAAAGGTAGCAGGACCGGATCTGCGGTCATATCAGGACCTCCTTGACCTGGCGATGCCTGACCGTCAGTCCCAGCAGGTGATATACAGACAGTTGGGCGCAGCGGTCAATACGGTCCAGACATCCAGCCTGGGCAGGCTCTTCGATGCTGTGGCCTGTCTATTAGGTCTTGGCACACAGAACCATTATGACGGACAATTGCCGATGGCACTGGAGGCGATCGCATGGCCTGACGTCTCTGATGGGTATCCTGTGACTCTGACGGGCAACCAAGAGACAGGTGCCCAGTTGAGCCTAATGCCCTTCATGGATGGTCTATTAAATGACCTAAAAGCAGGCCTTGCGCCAGGACTGATATCTGCAAGGTTCCACAATGTGGTGGCCAAAGGGTTGTTGGAGATGGCGATCTTTGCATCCAGGACTACCGGTCTACGATCTGTGGCCATCAGTGGCGGTGTATTCTGCAATCGATATCTGACCGAACGGGTTATAGGGCTACTGAGGCAGGCTGGCCTTGAGGTCTACTGGAACCGGAGGGTGCCTGCAAACGATGGTGGTATATCCGTTGGCCAGGCAGCGATCGCCTCTAGCCTGGTGGGCGATCGGCTATAGCTGCCACATCCCGTCAGGTCTGACCTGCAGGATACCAGTGTCGTGATAGAACCGCAATGTAGAGATGGCGTAGTCTGCAAGGGCCGCAGTGCCCTTGTCCTTTGCGTCATACAGGTCTTGGAGGGCATCCAGTACCCTACGTGTATTGGTCCTATTGTGTCTTAGTAGCAGCATGGTGCTGTCGAACCGCTGTCTTGCCAGATCAACGCCCTGGCGGGCAAGCTGATATCTCTGTGCTGATTCCATCAGCTTCCTAAAGGATTGGCGGACCTGGGCGCAGACCGTATCGACCGTCTGTTGGTACGTACGCTTCTGCTGGTTGACCGCGATCAATGCAAGCCTGTATTGATTCTCCTCTGCTACCCTATCCAAAGGCAGATCTGCCTCAAGTCCCACGCTGAACTCATTGTCCAAGATAGTCAGCGTCCGCCTGTTTATGTTCATATTTGTAGACGCATTGGTCCAGCCTACTATATTGAGGTCTGCCTTGAGCCTGTCCCTTGCCACTAATACCTTCCTTTGTGCATCCAGAACACGATCTGCCTCGTTTGCCAGGTCCAGGCGCCTTGCCAGTGCAGTGTCCAATACCTCCTGTTCCTGTACCTGGGGGCAGGGCAGGGTGGACTGCCTCAGTGCAGATAGCTCTCTGGGATCAAGGTCGAACCTGGTGGTGGTAGGGATGCCCAACTTAAGCTTGAATTCATCCAGCATCTGCTGGTATTGGCCCCTCGAACGCACGATCTGGTCTTCGATACTTATGATCTCCTGTTTGATCCTGTCGACCTCGAACGTCCCGATCCTTCCTGCTTGGGCCAGCGGTACTGCCAAATCGAGAAGCTCCTTTAGCGTTTCTTGATAGTCCTTGGCATTCTCTATGTGGTCCAGTATGACCAGGATCCTGTAATAGTCGCTGATCACGTCCACGACGAATCCCTTGCGGAAGTGGTTGAAGGACCTGACCTCGTACAGTAGGTCCCGCTCGGCCTGTGTCAACCCTTCCAGGACGACCTGTCTGTCGCTGCCGCGGAGCAACGGCTTGGTTACCGCTAGTCCCAATATGGCTGCCAATCCACCCCTAAGGTTGCCAGATACCACATCTGCCCATGCGGCCGTCAATGTGGCCCCGACCTGCGTGCCATCTGCAAGGAGCTGATTGAACCCTGTTGCGGCCTCTGTGCTGAGGATCTGGTCATTGCGATCCCCCCTGTATGTACCGCTGATCAGGCCAAGATACCTCCGCTCGAATTGGTGGCGTGTAAGCCTCAATTCCAGGGCCTTTGCATACAAGGCCTCTCGCCGTATCTGGTACTCGGGATTGTGGCCTGTGGCAAGGGCCACCGCCTGGGCAATGGTGAGGGTCCCAAGGGCAGGAGGGATCGGCTGGTCCACAGGCACGTCATTTGGTGAAGGCGTAACGTCGCTGATGCGATAGTTGGCCTTTGTGCCAAATGAAGGCTGCCACTTCTGATCTATCATCTGGTAGGCCTGCTGATCCACCCTTTCCTTTACACGCTCGGCAGATACGCAGCCTCCGGCCTGAAAGGCAGCAAGGCATAATGCGATACAGATGATCTGGTCAAGACCAGCCCTGCACATACTTCCTCCAAAGGGCCTCAAGATGGCCTAAAGCCTCTTGATCCCCACCCTTTCCCCAACCAAAAGGTCCATCTGGCCACTAGTCCGGACCAAGAATGGCCTGCCCCATTGTGGTACGTTCCTGTTCCGCCATAACTGTACAGGCATCTGCTCGACTACCGGGCCGACGGATATGACCTGGCCGGTGCATATCGCAGGCGGAGGGCCGCGGCGTATGACCCGTACCTGCATGCCTGCAGTGATCCGATTGGCAATGGCCTCCTCGGCATAACCGATCACATCCGTCGGATTTGCCTGTGCGATCCTGAGGATTGGCAGATTTACATCCACTGTATGGCCGACATCCATAGCGATCTGCACCACCACCCCATCTGCCGGTGCCTTGATCTCAAAGGCCTGCTGCCTCCTTATGGCCTCCAGTTGGGCAGAGACCTCATCCATGAGCCTCTCTTGTACCGCAATCTCCTTGCGGATGACCTCTACTGCATAGTCGGCAGTTGAATGCTCCAAGGTCATGGCTGCAAATGATTCTAGCCTTTGCTGTGCCGCATGGAGGTTCTGCTGGGCCTGTTCGAGCAGGGCAGCATTCTCCTCGATCTTTGCCAGCAAGGCCTTGTGCTGCATCTGCAATCGCTCTAGTTCGATCGGCGCTACCGCATTGGCCTCGACCAGTTTGCTGGTGATCTTGATGTCTGGCTCCAATGCCGCTGCTGCCATGCGGTCTGTCTCGATCTGGGCACGCAACTCAAGCACCCTCAGCCTGGCATTGTCCACATCAGCAGCGAACCTCCTAAGGTTCTCAGCACGTGTGCTCTCGCTCCTTGTGGTCTCTGCCAGGATCTGCTCCTGTGTTGGTATGAGCTGTGCAGCCAGGTGCTGTATCTGGGCAGATATGGTCTCCAATTGCGATCGCAATTGTGCCTCGGTGGCCAAGTGGTCATCACGAAGGATGTTCACCACTGCCACGGTCTGACCTTCAGTGACATTCTGGTAGAGGCTGACAGGTATGCTGACGATCCTGCCTGGGCAGGTGGTACCGACCTCGAATATCCTGCCTTGGACCACGCCAAACATGGCTATCTGGGTAGTGCGATGATAGAAGAGGCCTGCCACCACCACGAGGGTGCATATCCAGACTGCAAGATGTACGAGCTGGTGCAGATTGGAATTCCTGGATGTATGGTTTCTGGTTCGCCTTCCAACCATTTGGCCTAGACCTCTAACAGCTTCTCCTGCATGGTGAGATTGACCGATTCAATACCCTCGACCTGTTGGAGCTCGGCCAATAGCTGCTCGGTCCTACTTATGTTCTTGACCTTCACCTGATAGGCATATTCCGCTGCGCCTGCATAGCCAGCGTCCTGCCTTGCAAGCAAGGTATACCTGGAGCAAAATCGATTCAATATCGCCAGTACGGGGTGATCTGGTCCAAACGGGCCTTTCAATGTGAAACGCAAGAATCCATTGTCTGGCTGACGGCTTCCAAAATTGGTCAGATGCAGGTACACGAATATGGCAGTGGCTATGGCTGTACCGACTATCGCTGTTGCATAGAGCCTGCAGCCAGAGGCCATTCCAACTGCCAGGGCAGTGAATATGAAGACCATGTCCCTGGTATCCTTGAGCATATTCCGGAACCGCACGATCGTAAATGCACCAAGCAGGCCTACGGCAGTGATGATATTATTGCCGACTATGGACATCACCAAGGCGACGACCACAGGGATGACGATCAAGGACTGTACGAACGATCTGGAGTAGGATAGTCCGCTATAGGTCAGATAGTAGATCCAGGCGATAGCCTGTCCTAACAGGAATGCTAGCAGCAGCGACAGCAACAGGCCTTGGATCGTATATGCCCCAGCAGGTATAGGCGACTCTTCGATGGCTTGCCAGATCCTCTCCATATCAGACCTCCCTAACAACAAGCCCTGCATAACCCATCTGGCCTGCCTGGACCATACAGCTAGCATACTTCGATATGCCTTGACTTTGGAGGTCTATTGCTCGGACCATATCTGTCAGCCAATCAGGGAAAAGGCCTGTGAACTTGATCTCCAATATCAAGGCGTTCATAGTCAGATATGCGTCTTGCCAACCTGGTCCGGAAAGACAGACGATGGGCTGATCTGTGATCTTGAAACACAATTGCTTGTCGAGCGTGACCCTAAGCCTCTCCTCAGACCTGGCCTCGTATGCCTTTCGCAGGTATCTTATAAGCGCGGTAGGCCTTGCCCCAAGGCTGGCCATGTAGAGTTGGAACTGGTCCAAGGCGTCCTGATACTGGGGTATCTGGACGCGCCTGTACGAGAGGACACGGCCAAGGTCAGAGCGGTCGATCCTTGCCCTGGCCTTGAGGATTCCGGTATTGAGCCTGCGTTTTATCTCCACAAACAGGGGGTAGTCAGGATCATCCGTATATCCCCTGATCCTGAGTTTGAAGCGATTGAGCTTTGCTGTCAGGGTCTCGCGGCATAGCTGGAGGTCCGGTGAGTCAAGGTAAAGGCTGACGATGTAGTAATAGCCATCTGATTGGAGCCTGCTGTATTGGTCCAGGGCCATGTACGGTTGTATGAACCTCTCTACCATGGCGGCCTGCGAGGGGCTGACCAGGTACTTCAGTTCATTGCGACATCGCAGTGTCCTATCTTGTGATGGGGTCTGGGCGGACCTGGTATTGGCTGTGGCACCAGTCGATGAAGAACGTTGCGAACCCAAGCTTGTCCCTACTTCCGCCATGCTCCATCCTACCCCAGCAAAAAGAGATGGTCCTGGTGGATTACGCTCAGGACCGCCCAGTTGCTCTTTCTTATTTTAACAAAAACAGGGTGACATAGTCAAACTATTGCGACCAGAGACCATAATTATAAGTGCCAGAATGGTGCCGTCATGTTACGCAGATTCTGCGCGGTGAGATTATAGGGTGATGTTGACTCGGGGAGACTGGATTTGAACCAGCGACCTCTTGGTCCCGAACCAAGCGCTCTAAACCAAGCTGAGCTACTCCCCGGGCACGAACACATTTTATATCACAATCGGTCTGCATGGTGCAACTACATAAGGTTTACAGGGTCTACGTCTATACTGACCTTGACCTGGCCGAGGTGTAGATCCTTTTTACGTAGGTCCGTCAAGAATGCCTGTAAGAGGTGGCTGTTGGCCGCCCTCAGGACGATCTGAAGTCGGTGCCGGCGTTGGATCCTGGCGATCGGGGCCTCCGTAGGGCCTGTAATCTGTACATCGGCGTGTGAGCTTGCTGCAATCTGGTCCAATACCTGTCTGTATGTCCGGGCTGCTGCCTCTAGCCTGTCCCAGGACCTGGCCTGAAGTGTTATCAGGGCCATCCTTGTGATAGGGGGGAGGCCGGCGGCCTGGCGATCCTTAAGCTCTCTCTTGAAGAACCCTTCTAGGTCGTACCTGATCGCTGCCCTTATAGCAGGCTGATCCGGCATAAATGTCTGGACGTATACCGTGCCAGGCCTGTCAGCCCTCCCTGCCCTGCCTGCCACCTGGCAGATCAATTGGAATGTCCGTTCATTGCTGCGGAAGTCGGGCAGGTACAGGGCGGTATCAGCACTGACTATGCCCACCACAGTAACATTAGGAAAGTCCAGGCCCTTTGCCAGGATCTGGGTGCCGGCGAGTATATCCACCCTGCCGGCTGCAAAGTCCTTCAGGACCGCCTGGAGCTGGTCGACCTTCATAGAGTCGCTGTCCAACCTTGCGATCCTTGCCCCTGGGAACCTGTGATGCAGTTCCTCCTGGAGCCTCTGGCAACCAAGGCCCACCAGCGACATTTTTGCCTGACATAGGGGGCAGGTGGCCGGCACCAGGGTCTTAGCCAAGCAATAGTGACACATGGCAAACCCACCTGGGATGTGCCGGTCATGGCTGGCTGGTTGTTCCTGGGGCCTTGGACTGGACTGGTGAAAGGTCATGGTGGCATCGCAGTTGCGGCATCGCAGTGTGTACCTGCACCTGGTACAGACGACAAAATGGCTGTAGCCCCTGCGATTTAGGAGCAAG
>JARYLO010000096.1 GCA_029907605.1 Sedimentisphaerales bacterium | reverse complement strand
CAACCTGCAACGAAGGCCTATAGTGGTGACCGTGCTCGGGCACGTGGACCACGGCAAGACCAGCCTATTGGACCGCATCAGGTCCACACAAGTGGCTGCCTCAGAGGCCGGTGGCATCACACAACACATAGGTGCGTCCCAGGTGGCAGTAGGGGATCGGTTCATCACGTTCCTGGATACCCCAGGCCATGAGGCATTCACCGCCATGCGTGCCAGGGGTGCGCAGATGACCGACCTGGTGGTACTGGTGGTGGCGGCAGACGACGGGGTGATGCCGCAGACTGTAGAGGCCATAGCCCATGCCAAGGCAGCGGGAGTGCCTATCTTCGTGGCCCTCAACAAGATAGATCTGCCTGGTTGGGACCTGAACCGCATCCTTGCTCAGTTGGCAGAGCACGGGCTTGTGCCGGCCCAGTGGGGAGGGCAGACCGAGGTGGTGAAGGTCAGTGCATTGACCGGTCAGGGGATACAAGATCTGCTGGAGCACATCGATTTCATGGCAGAACTCCTGAATCTCCAGACGGATCCGACCATACCTGCCACCGGTTGGGTGGTAGAGGCAAGGATGTCGCAGCAACAGGGCCCTGTTGCCACATTGTTGATAAAGGATGGGACACTCCATAAGGGTGATATAGTCCTGGCAGGCACCGCATATGGTAGGATCAGGGCGATCAGGGATAGCCAAGGCAGGATCATAAAGTCTGCCACCGGCGGTATGCCTGTGGAGGTCCTAGGACTCGATGACATACCACTTGCAGGCGATAGCTTCTATTGCCTTGAGGACATCAATAGGGCAAAGGCGGCGGCAGAGGAGGCAAAGGCCATCCAGCGTCAAGAGGCATTGGCCAAGAGGGCCCAGGTTACCCTTGACAACCTCTACCTGCATATCGAGTCTGGCAAGGTAAAGGAGCTCAAGCTGATCGTGAAGGCAGACGTGCAAGGTTCTGTAGAGGTCTTGAGGGATCACCTCAGTCAGCTTGGCACAAATGAGGTGAAGGTGACGATCCTTCATGCAGCTGCTGGCGGTATCACTGAAGGAGATGTACTGCTAGCAGAGGCATCAGATGCCATCATCATAGGTTTCAATGTGGTTGCGGATGACCGTGCTGCCAGGCTGGCAGAGAGCAAGGGTGTGCAGATCAAGCATTACAATATCATATATCGTATCTCGGAGGACATCCGCAAGGCCATGGCCGGCCTGCTTGAGCCTGAGGAGACAGAGAATGTGCTCGGCAGGGCTCAGGTTCGTGCAATATTCAAGATCTCTAAGGTCGGGACCGTGGCCGGCTGTTATGTGACAAACGGCATTGCTGCCAAGCACGCAAAGGTCCGCCTGATTCGCAATAACATAGTCATACGCGACCAGTTGGCAGTGGAATCGCTCAAGCACTTCAAGGACGATGCAAAGGAGGTGCGAGCTGGGCTGGAGTGCGGCGTCAAGCTGGCCGAATTCGATGACATAAAGGTGGACGACATGCTGGAATTCTATGAGGTAGTGAAGGTCACCAGGACCTTATGATCCTCGCAATAGGCTTGATGTTCATATGACTACTAGGCGTCAGGAAAAGCTTGGCCGTCAGATACAAAGGGTGATCAGTGAAGGTATCATCCACCTGTCCGATCCAAGGATAGAGGGGCTGATCAGCATCACCCATGTGGACGTGGCGGCAGACCTGAGGGTGGCTGATGTATACATCAGTGTCTTGGCCAAGGATGCTGCCACTGAGAGGCGGACCATGGCGGCCATCAGCCATGCCCGCAACAGGATCCAGGGGTGGGTGGCAGATGCAATAAGGAGCAGGTTCTGTCCTGTGTTGAGGTTGCACCCTGACGTGCAGTTCAAGAAGATGATCCAGACCCTGAACATCATAGAACAGTTGGCCAGCAAAAGAGGGCCAGACGAGGATGTCTCTAAGGCCCCGTCCGATGAAGGACAGTAAGGTATATGCCTCGAAACTGAGACGGTTACTTCGCGGTCTGCAAGGCAGTACCTCTAAAGAGGAGCTTGCTGATCAGCAGGACTTACCGCAGGCATTGATATATGGCGTTATTTGTGAGCACTTCTCTGATAGTCATGCACAGCAAATGTATCGCAGGATTATCCGGCATTTCGTGGACCTGAATGATCTGAGGGTCTCCACGCCTGAGGAGATCATGGATGTCTGGGGTGATCGTTCTGCTATGGCTCGTGTTGCAGCAACGAAACTGCTCTCGTTGCTCATGACTGTATTCAACAAGTTCCATACCCTGGATCTGAATGCCATCAAGAAGACAGGCAAGAAGCCGGCAAAGCAGTTCCTACAGGCCCTAGACGGGATCAGCCGATTTGCCTTGGACTATTCCATGCTGACATGTCTAGGTGCGCACGCCATACCTGTAAACGAACAGATGGTCCAGTATCTGAAGGCGGCAGAGCTTGTCCATCCAGAGGCTGATATGGACCAGATCTGCAGCTTCCTGGCAAAGGTCATCCCTGCCAAACGGGCCTACGCTGCGTACAGACTGTTGCGTAAGCACGCCCAGAACTGGGCTTGTCACGCAAAGGGTACCACACAGAAGACTATCCATAACGATCGCAGCTAGATATAATCGATACCATGGGTGAACGGCTATTGAGATTAGGTATACCTGCTGGTAGCCTACAAAAGGCTACCTTTGAGCTGTTTAATAGGGCTGGTTTTAGGCTCACAGAGTCCTCTAGGAACTACTGGCCTGTCATCGATGATCCGGAGATCAAGCCCATATGCCTCCGCGCACAGGAGATGGCAAGGTATGTGTACGAAGGTGTGCTGGATGCCGGCATCACTGGCTATGACTGGATCATGGAGAACGGCTGTGATGTGGTGGAGGTCTGCGAACTGGCCTACAGCAAGTCTACCAGGAATCCTGCAAGATGGGTCTTGGCAGTACCTGAAGACTCAAAGGTCAGCAGACCTGAGGACCTGGCAGGTGGGCTGATCGCAACCGAGCTGGTCAATGTGACCAAGCGTTATTTTGCAGAAAGGTCGATAGATGTAAGGGTCGAGTTTAGCTGGGGGGCAACAGAGGTAAAGGGCTACCTGGTTGATGGGATCGTGGAATTGACTGAGACCGGCGCATCACTGAGGGCTAATAACCTCAGGATTGTAGATACGGTCATCACCTCCACAACAAGGCTCATCGCCAACAGAAATGCATGGCAAGACCCTTACAAGCGAGAGAAGATCGAGAATATCGGGATATTGCTGACCGCGGCGATAGAGGGCCTGACCAAGGTCGGTCTGAAGATGAATGTTCGCAAGGCTGACCTTGAGATGGTGCTGAGGCTCTTGCCTGCAGAGAAGAGCCCGACGATCTCGAACCTTGTAGATCCTGCCTACGTAGCCGTGGAGGTGATAGTAGATGAGAAGGTTGAAAGGGCCTTGGTGCCGGCCCTCAAGAGGGCAGGTGCATCTGGCATTATCACTTATCCATTGAACAAGGTCATACATTAAGGAGGGCTACATGCGGCGATTCGATAGGATCTTGGTGGTAGTGGCAGGTATATGGATCCTTGGGTCTCAGGTTTTTGCATCCGGTCAGCAGGCACCGTCTGATCCGAATGTGGTTGCTATCATAGGGCCTTATGTGATCACTGGCGATCAGTTTAGGCAGGAATACCTCCGGGAACTGATGCCCAATCCTTATACAGCCATGCCTCCTAGGCCTGCACCCGACATGAATGATGTCCTGATGCGGATGATAGGTGACAAGGCGATCATCCTGGACGCAAGGGACAAAGGGATGCAAAAGAAGGAGGAGATAGTCTCTTTTCTGAAACAGACGCGTGAAAGAAGGCTTGCTAATCTAGCTGCCCAACAGGCCGTTGATGGGAGGATAGAGGTCAGCCAGAGGGATATCAATGATGTCATGGCCACCAGGCCTGGGCTTACTACCGAGCAGGCTGCCGCCTTGGTCCGAAGGCAAAAGGCAATGCAGGTCCTATCGTCCCATTACAAAGATCTCATCGAGATGTTACACTTGCGTACATATAAGGAGAATATCGCCAAGGTCGCGGAATTCCACCAGCGCCTTATCAGCAAGCCAAAGCCACCAGAAAAGAAGAGTATCTATTGGATTGAGAATAGCCAGTTAAAGACCGATCTGGATCCCAATGAGAGGGCCTTGGTCTTGGCCACCTTTGATGGTGGGAGGTTTACTGTTGAGGATTGGTTCTTGGCCCTTTTCGAGATGGCCCCACCTCGCAGACCAAAGGACCTCAGTACGCCCGAAGGTGCCGAGCGATTCTTGGAGCAGGCCTTGCAAAGACCTATGTTCGCTGCAGAGGCCATCAAGAAGGGGCTGGACAAGGACTCACAACTCGATCAAGATCTCAGGGATCTTGAAGATCAGTGGGTCTTCAGCTTCGCCCAGCAGGAGCTATTGAAGGATCTTCATGAACCTAACGATCAGGACCTAAACGATTTCTACCAGCAGGTGAAGGACAAATACGCAAGAAACGACTCACTGAAGTTAGCAGTGATCTGGTGCAAGGATAAGGCTGCTGCAGCGAGGATCAGGCAGGAACTCGATCAGGGCAGGGCATTTGAGCTACTCCAACAAAGATATGGCGGCGATCAGAACCCATCAGGCCCTGTCGAGGCCTATGCCCGCACTGAAGGACCCTTCTGGCAGCAGCTTTGGGCAGGTGAGCCGAACCAGGTCCTCGGGCCGATGCTTGGCTTCAGGGAAGGTCGGCTGGCATGGCGGGTGGTCAAGATCGTGGAAAAGAAGCCTGCACAGCCGCCTGAGTTTGAAAAGATCAAGAATATGCTCAAAGAGGACCTGGCACAGCTGAAGGGTCGGCAGCTCCTTGAACAAGAGAGGAAGGAATTACTGGCGAAGTACAAGTATCAGGTCTTCCCCGAGCGGCTTGCGTCCTTTGATCCTAGGCAGGTCCCTTAACGACAGGAACCAGACAGGTTTATACTACAACCCCCAGCTCCTGGCCGATCCTCGCAAGCCTTTGGCACCACTGCCTGGCCCGTGTGTCACCTGAGGCGGCCTGCTGCCTGCGCTCTTGATATATCCCCTTGCTGAGCTCAAAGAGTATGTTCTGGGCGGTCTGGAGGTTAAGGCCTGTCACTACCCTGCTTATGATCTTCAATAGGACCTCTATCCTTGCCAATAGATCGAGGTCATCTGGATTACTGCGGAGCTGTTCCATCAGCCCATTTATCCTGCGAGATGCCTCGAACTGCAGCGTACTCTGATCGAGTTGTATGGCAAGTCTGGCGGCCTCCTCGACAAGGTCTTGGAGTTTCTGAAGGTCTATGGGCTCATTGAGTATGGTGGCCAGCAATTCCTCACTAATCACATATCCTGCCACTGCAGCAAGTGCCCCCGATAGGGGTATACCCATACCCCGCATCATGTGCATAATGCGGATATTGCGGTGATAGATCTGGCTGAATGCAGTATGGACCTCATCCCAGGTGTTCTCGAGCATCCTATAGAGGATCTGCCTCTGTTGATCCTTGAATAGGTGGTGAAGTGAGTAGTGTCCGCCGCTGAATATGAGGTTCATGAGCCTGACAATCTCTGTGGTATTGCCAACTTGAAAGGCAGCCCTGAGACCATCCTGCATGGCCTTGAACTGATGATCAGGTAGGGGATCGGTCACTGCGGCTATAACATCGTGTTCACTGAACCTTACCACAGCGAAGTCCATAGTCTGTTCTTCTAGGACGATCTGGCTCGATATGGTTGCCCGACCTGTCACAAGGGCCTGAAGGCCGGCCTCGTACCTTTGGCAGTTGGTGATATTCGCATTGTAGCAATAGACCTCCAGTTGGCCTGGGCAGGAATCGAACATCGAGCTGACGGCCAGATGGGCGCCGACCCTATGGAGGTCTGCGGCATTGGGTTTGACAAGGGTCTGATATATCAATCTGCCATTGCCGAGCTTGGGATCATTGGATTGGGCCTGCTCTAGTACCAGCTCAAATCCTGGCTCCAGGTCATCATGCCCTAATTCTGCTGCAAGCTGGATGGCCCTGCAGGCATAGTGCATGGCCTGAATGGGTTCTATCCCTCCGATGTCGTCGAAATACCATCCGCAACTGGCATACATCAATAGGGCATTCCTCTGCATATCCAGCAGCTTCATCATCTGGACCTTCTGGCCATGGTCTAGTTGCCTGCCAGTCTGTTGCTCAAGGAATCTCTGGATGGTCTTGGGATCTCGGTCGTTAACAACCTGGATATAGGCGTCTCGAGCCGCCCAGGGGTCGGGGCAGAACTGGGCCATATCGGACTGGAAGATATGGGCCAATGTATCCCGCAGCCCATCCATGGCCTGCCGTAAGGGCCTTCTCCATTGCTGCTTGCCAGCCATGCCCTTCCCGAACGCGCAGCCGCAGTTGTCCCGCCACCTTTCAATCCCATGTGCACAGCTCCAAGAGCTGTTCTCCTTGATCCTGACCTCCCAGGTAGGAGGAAACATCTCCAGATACTGGCCATAGACCGTCAGCCTAGCAAGTCCCCTGCTCTGGATAAGGTGCAGGCAATATGCCAAGGCCATATCTGTATGACGGTGATGGTGGCCAAATGTCTCGCCATCAGTGGCCAGGTGCGCAAGACCTCCACTTTTATCCACGATGGCCAGCAGTGCATTCGTCAACATCTCGCCATTCTGCAGCATATACCCTGAGGCAACCGCCTGTGCAGTTGGTCCATGGTACAAGAATATGGCTATGGACCTGCCGGAGGGTAACCTGCACAGATAGGGCATCGTAGTATCGATCCTCTCGCCCTCCACGTTGGTCCACTGGCCGCCCTTCAGCGGCCTGACCTCTAAGGCCTGCATGGGGGAGAGGATGGTGAACTTGATACCGTATTCTGCCAGGACCTCCAAGGTGGCAGTGTCTACCGCTGTCTCCGGTAGCCACATGCCCTCAGGGCTGCGGCCGAAACGGGTCTCAAAGTCGTTGATGCCCCAGATTACTGCAGTGCGTTTGTCCAATTGATTTGCCAAAGGCATGATCTGGTGGTTATAGACCTGGGCTATGGCAGGCCCATGACCCCCGAATCGTCTCTGGCCCTCCTTGTCTGCCTCGAGGATCAGGTCATAGAGGTCACCTGCATGCCTTTGAAGCCACCTCAGCAGTGTTGGGCCAAAGTCGAAACTGATGTGGGCATAGTTGTTGATGATATCAATGATACGCTTATCGGGCCCAAGGATCCTGGAGGCCGCATTCGGCCAGTAACATTCCTCTGTCACACGCTGGTTCCAGTCGTGGAATGGGTAGGCAGAATCCTGCAATTCTACCTCCTCCAGCCAGGGGTTTTCCCTAGGAGGTTGATAGAAATGGCCATGTATGCAGACAAATCGTTCCACAGGTCCTTACCCCAAAAGGTCCAACATGGACGCAAAGATAACCGGACTGGCCCTGCCTGGCAACTGGAAGCTGTAGCATTGACTGCAATAGTGCTGGGGATTAGGATAGAGTTAGTCTGGGTAAGATAAGAGGTGTGCTATGCAATCAAAGAAGGCATTCACATTGATCGAGTTGTTGGTGGTCATAGCCATCATTGCCATATTGATGGCCGTCTTGATGCCTGCCCTAAACAGGGCCAGGGAGCAGGGAAAGAGGGCTGCCTGTGAGAGCAATCATAAGCAGTTGATGCTGGCCTGGTTCCAATACGCGCAGGACAATGCGGATAGGATCGTCTGTGGCGACGCAGGCGAGTATGCCCAGCCACCTGGTGAGCGGTACTGGGTACAGAGGGACTACCTTGCAACCATGACCAGGCAGCAAAAAGAACAGGCCATAAGGGATGGTGCACTTTGGCCATATACAAAGACCCTGAAGGTCTATCACTGTGCAACGGGCACGCAGGCCCGCAATGAGATCAGGATGTATACGATCTTCGACGCCATGAACTGCAGGAGTTGGATTGGGACGCCGGGCATGGACCGCACCTACCTGATAAAGAAATACAATACCATGAAGCGGGCATATGAACGGGCGGTCTTTATGGATGATGGAGGTGCAAGCCCTGCCCACATGGGTGGCTGGACCGGCTATGCCCAGCTTGCACAGTGGTGGGATCCGCCACCTATCCGCCATGGCATGGGTACCACGCTTTCCTTTGCAGATCACCATGTTGAGTACCGCAAGTGGAAGGACCAGAGGACCATAGAGCAAGGCCGGAAGGGCACTGCCAGGCCTGGGATCACAGAGTCCGGCAACGAGGATATCTATGACATGGCCGTTGCCTCCTGGGGCTCTGACGTGGCCAAGCAGATGTAGCCAGGCGTTACGAGGATAGGAGTTGTTCTAGGCCTCTACGGGTCAGCATCACGGCTATGGCGGCCAAAAGAAGGCTCATAACCTTTGAGAGGGCCTTTGTACCTGCATCGCCTAGGACGGTTATCAGCCTTGAGGATAACTTCAAAAGCAGGCCTGCCAGCAGGATATTGACCACTATGGATACGATCGTGGCCAGCATCCCATATTCAGAGATGCTGACAAGGCAGGTGGTCAGGACCGCAGGTCCTACGATCATCGGGGTCCCAAGGGGCACCACACCAAGGTCGTTGCCCTGGATGCGTCTACGCTGTGATGGGCTGAGCATGTCATTGATCGCAAGTACGAACAGGATCACCCCGCCAGCGACCATAAAGTCACCGATGGTGATCCCAAGGACATGGAAGATGCCCTGGCCTACGAGGATAAACCCGAGGGCCACACCCAGGGCGGTCATCACAGACTGCCCTATCACCCTGTCCTTTTCTCGGTTTGCCAGGCCTTGGGTCAGGGAGACGAACAGGGGCATGATGCCTATAGCGTCTACCGCCACAAAAAGCGGTATAAGGGCCAAGAGTATATTCTTCATAGGATTAGGGAGGCCAATGGCCTACATCGCATTGAGCCTGGCTATCCTTTCCTCTACAGGCGGGTGGGTCATGAATAACTTTGCCACATCGCTACCGGTCAAAGGCGCCACTATGAACATGTTGGCCTGTGCGTCAGGTACAGGCAGGAGGAACCTCTTGCTGGCAGCGTCCAACTTGGCGAGGGCCTGGGCAAGGGGTCTGCCGCTGCCAACTAACCTTGCACCTGCCCTGTCTGCCTCGAATTCCCTGGCCCTGCTGATGGCAAGTTGTATCAAGGTGGCTGCAAGTGGGGCAAGGATCAGGATAAGGAGCATCACCAAGGGGTTTGACCGTCGGTTCCTATCGCTGCCAATCGGACCTACGAAAAAGGCTATGTGGGCCAGCCATGTGATCGCACCTGCCACAATGGCAGCGATGGTGCTGATCAATATGTCCCTGTGTCTTATGTGGGCCAGTTCGTGGGCGATGACGCCCTCAAGCTCCCGGTCGGTCAAGAGCTGCCTTAGCCCTGCAGTCACGCACACCGCGCTGTGCCTGGGGCTGCGGCCTGTAGCAAATGCATTGGGGGCTGCTGCAGGCGAGATATATACCCTAGGCATGGGCAGGCCTGCCTTGATGGCAAGCTGTTGGACCGTGTCCCAGAGGACCGGGTCCTCAGACCTATCCACAGGCACGGCCCTTACAGTCATCAGTGCGATCTTGTCACTGAACAAGAAGGCCAGCACATTCATGATGCCGCCTATCATTAGGCCGTAGACCATGGCATGAGGGCCCCCAAGGGCATATGCCACTGCCATGCATAGACCCATCAGGCCCGACATGAGCAATACCGTCTTTAGATTGTTCCACAGACCGTACATGATCCACCTCTTTCAATCAGACTATTGGATCTTTAAGCAAAACCCGTGCCACCGGCATAGTAGACCGACATGCTCCCAATGGCACTTACGTCTCATGCCGCTAGTTGTTATAAAGTACGCCTCATCTTCAGGGCAGTTCTGCCCAGGTAGAGCTTTCATGGTCAGGTCTTCATTTGAAGGTCTATATTACAAGGTCCTTAAAGCATAGGATATGTTGATCGTCGGCCAGTTCAATCCCTTGGCCCCGACAGAGTCGGTTAGGCTATTTACTATCGATCTAGGCCGGATGCAGGTGCCATTTACCAACCATATGTTCATGGTCAGCCTTGCCACGGTGATACTTGGTCTTGTAGTGCCGATCATATCCAGGGCCAACAGAGGTATCGGCCTTCTTAGGACCGGCATCGAGGCGATATGCGTGTATCTGCGTGAACAGATGGCCAGGCCCATACTCGGCCCGTATACTGATACCTACATAGGATTCGTCTGGACGATCTTCTTCCTGATCCTGACATTAAACCTCCTGGGCATGGTGCCTACAGAACAGATCGTCACGATCCTGACCGGCAGGACTAGCCATTGGGGTGGGCCTGCAACGGCAAACATATATGTGACTGGCGGCCTGGCGGCGGTATGTTTCTTCATGACTCACCTGGCAGGCATAAGACGGCATGGTTTGCTTGGGTACCTTGTAGTGATTGCCCCCCAGGCCCTTGGTGGATCAGACCCCTGCTGTTCTTCATAGAGCTTGTCGGTATTGCCATAAGACCATTTACACTGGCCATAAGGCTGTTTGCCAATATCCTCGCAGGCCACATCGTTACCGCTACGTTCTTTGGCCTGATAATCATATTCAAGAGCTACTTGGTTGCAGCAGCATCGGTCCTGGCTGCAGCCGCTATCTCGGTCCTGGAGTTGCTCGTTGCCTTCAT
>JARYLO010000095.1 GCA_029907605.1 Sedimentisphaerales bacterium | reverse complement strand
CTGATGACGTTACCAGGGTGACCTACGCTGCTGGTCCCCAGGTGCCCGAACTGAGGAGCCTGTCTGTTGTATCGCAGCCAGTTGCCACCATAAGATGGCGGCGGGTTGAAGACGGCCAGTCTATCACACTCATAGCACCGCGGATGAGGGTGAGGGTAGATAAGCAGACCGGCAAGGTCAGTCTGCTAGATCCTCGCAATCGGCTGTTGCTTGACGAACTGGCCGGAGGCCGTAAGATAGAGCCTGCCACACAGGAAGGCGTCAGCGGTACCTCTTGCACACAGTATTTCGAGTTGGCCAAGGACGAGGGCGTATACGGCCTGGGCCAACACCAGCGCGGCGTATGGAACTATGCAAGAGGTGCTACGGTCAGGCTGGCACAGGCGAACACGGAGGTGGCAGTACCAGTGGTCACCTCTAGCAAGGGATATGTGCTACTTTGGGATAACCCAGCACTCACGACGGTCTCCATTGGCATTTTAGACGAGGTGGATCCAAATAGGGTCCTCATGAGATGGTCATCTGAGTGGGGTAAGGCCATAGACTATTACTTCTGCTATAGCGATGGGACCATAGCCTCTGCGATGGCTGCATATCGCCGCTTGACTGGCGATGCACCGCTCATGCCCAGGTGGATGTTCGGCTTCTGGCAGTGCAAGGAACGATATGCCACACAGGATGAGCTACTGGGTGTTGCCAGGAAATACCGTCAACTAAATGTCCCTATCGACGGGATCATCCAGGACTGGCAGTACTGGCCTACAGGCAACAATACCTGGGGCTCTCATCAGTTTGATCCCAATCGCTACCCAGACCCGGTCGGGATGTTCAAGGAATTGCAGCAGATGCACTACCATACACTGATCTCTGTCTGGCCCAAGTTCGACCTTGGCAGTGCCAACAGCAAGGAGCTCAATGATGCTGGTGCCATGTTCCCGCAGATCACACGGTATGTCTTTCCACCTGGGCAGGGCCAGTGGTACGATCCATTCAATCCAAAGGGCCGCGAGATCTTCTGGAGACAGATACGAGATCAGATCTTCTCAAAGGGTGTAGATGGCTGGTGGCTAGATGCACCTGAGCCAGAGATCGATGCCCGGCAGTGGCGTACATATCAGACCGCCATGGGTCCTGGATATCAGGTCTTCAACGCCTACCCGCTGATGCATTCTACGGGCATCTACCAAGGTCAAAGGGCTACCACCGATGAGAAGAGGGTGGTCATCCTGACGCGTTCTGCCTATGCAGGCCAACAGAGGAACTCCGCGATCACCTGGTCAGGGGACATACAGGGGACCTGGCAGGTATTCCGCAATCAGATCCCGGCAGGGTTGAACTTCTCGCTCTCAGGGATCCCGTATTGGAATACCGATACGGGCGGCTTTTTCGGTCACCGCTCTGCTGGCAATGGCGACCCGTGCAATCCACAGTACCAGGAACTCTTTGCCCGGTGGTTCCAGTTTAGCGCGTTTTGTCCCATGTTCCGCGTGCATGGTTCGTATGGACTGAGGCCAGGAAAGGAGTTTTATCGGTTCGATCAGAACACCCAGGCGATCATGCGGACCTATCTGGACCTGAGATATCGCTTGTTGCCGTATATCTACTCGGTTGCATGGGAGGTGACCTCCAAAGGAAGCACCTTCATGCGTCCTTTGGTCATGGACTTTCCAGACGATGTTAATGCCCTGTATGTAGGCGACCAGTACCTCTTCGGTCCTTCTATCCTGGTCAAGCCTGTTACCACCCCAGGTACAAGCAGCTGTCAGGTCTATCTGCCTGCAGATAGGGGCCCATGGTACGATTTCTGGACTGGCAAGACCTACGAGGCAGGGCAGACCGTCGATGTGGCATCGCCATTGCAGACCTTGCCTATCTTCATACGTGCCGGCTCGATCCTGCTGTTGGGACCGGTACTCCAATATTCCGATGAAAGGCCAGCAGATCCCATTGAGGTTCGGGTATATCCAGGGGCCATGGGGCAGTTCATACTGTATGAAGATGAGGGAGATTCGTACCGTTACGAGAAGGGCTCCTTTGCAACGATACCATTCGAGTGGAACCAGCATAACAACACCCTGACCATTGGCAGGCGGACCGGTCGATTTGCCGGTATGTTGGAAAGACGTGTCTTCCATGTGGTATTGGTGAAGGAGGGGCAGGGTGCTGGTGTGGCTCCTGCTACTGCACCAGACAGGGTCGTCGAATACGACGGCAAGGCAGTGAGGTTGATGCTGCCATGAATGCGTTTCGCAACGCGAAGTTTGGGATATAGGCCCATTGGTGCTCAAGGTGCAAGCGTCACTTGGCTCCAATCCGGACATTGGGTGGAGGTATTGGAGTACACCGCTGCCCTAAGGATCACTGGACCTGCGTTGACCAGCATAGGCTGCACTGAACAGGCCGGTAATATAAATAAGGGGTAATGATGAACTGCAAAAGTTTACTTGCTGTATCGATCCTCCTGACCTTTGTTGCCCCGGCGGTCGCGGCCCCGCAGGTTGGCAAGGCCAGTCGCTATTGTAATCCTCTGCCGATCGTCAGCTCAGCAGGCGGCAGTGCCGCAGGGGATGTGACTGTGATCCGCGAACAGGGTAAATACTATATGTATTGCACCGGCGGTGGTGCATGGGTCTGCGATGATATGCTCAATTGGACCTTCCACCGGGTGGCAAATGTACCCGTGGCACCACATGTGGTCAGGTACAAGGGCAGCTTCTATATGTGCGGCAATGACAGCCCACTCTATAAGGCAGACCATCCCTTAGGACCCTTTACCAGCCTTGGCCCATGGAAGGATACACCTGATGTGGCAGGCGGCTGGAATGGTGCCTTTGATGTGGATCTCTTTGTAGATGACGACAACCAGCCATATCTATACTACTCTGGCAAGGGAGTCAGCGGGATCTATGTGGTGCCGCTGGATCCAAATGACCTGACGAGGTTTGCTGGCCGACCTAGGCGTCTGTTTGGATTCAATCCGGACCACGTCTGGGAGCGATATGGCCAGATGAACGAATACCTGGATGTTGCTTGGATCGAAGGTCCATGGATGCAGAAGTACAATGGCATGTACTATCTGCAATACTCTGCCTCAGGTACACAATGGAAGACATACGCCAGCGGGTACTACACTGCAAGGTCTCCGCTAGGCCCGTTCGAGTATGCCCCGAACAATCCACTTCTTCGCAGGACCGATGGTATTGTCACTGGCCCTGCCCACGGCTGTGTGGTCGAAGGGCCTGATGGCAAGTTGTGGCAGTTCTATACCATCGTGTTCTCAAACCCTCCAGGTGGACGTCGCGTCGGCATGGATCGGATCTGTTTTGATAGGAATGGCAACATGATGGTGAGGATCACAGACACACCACAATGGGCCCCAGGGGCAGTATCAGATCCAAACAGAGGCGATAGTGGTTCGATCCCATTGAGCATAAACAAGCTCCGCGCTATGAATGCCCGTTCCCAGTTCTCATCAGAACGTCTAGGGCACTATGCTGCCTATGCGGTAGACAATTCCAATGGGACCTGGTGGGAACCAGAACCGAATGATGCAAAGCCCACCTTGACGATAGACCTTTCTCCAGCAACCCGCTTTGATAGGGTACAGCTATTCACTGTTGATTCAGTGCGTCTGATCTTTCTTCCCAGCCGTGGCCGTAGGTATCTTGGGAATACTAGCAGCTTACAGACGGCACCAGGTGCAGATAGGCCCGTGACCAATGCATATCAATACAAGGTCGAGGTCTCGCTTGATGGCAACGAGTATTCAACGGTCCTGGACCAGACAAAAAATGCTGCTACAAGAGAAATATTCTTTGATGAGATATCCCCTGTAGAGTGCCGTTTTGTGAGATTGAGTATAACCAACTGGCCGAGGACATCGCCGCTTGGCATCATCGAGTTTACAGTGTTTGGCAGGCCATCAAGGTCACTACCTGCTGAGCTGCCGATCCCAGGGATGCCAAGATAAAGGAGATGGTACCGGTGATCTTCGAATGGCCAGTTTCATTTCAAAGGTCAATATGACCGGACCACGAGGACAATCGAGATTAAACTAGAATTGGAAGGGTTACCTATGATGACCAACAAGTGCAAGAGTGCCATACTAATCATTGCGACCTTGGCCGTGACATCTGTTAACCACCTATGGGCAGACAACCCCCTGATCATGGGCCAATTCACTGCCGATCCTACGGCGCGGGTGTTTGAAGGTAAGATCTATGTATATCCTTCCCACGACATCCTTGCCAGCCCAGGAAAAGGGCGGCCTGGCTGGTTCTGTATGGAGGACTATCATGTCTTCTCTTCAGAGAATCTATTGGATTGGACGGACCATGGCGTGATAGTCCACCAGAAAGACGTTCCATGGGCAGAGCCAAACTCCTATAGCATGTGGGCCCCAGATTGCGTGTTCAAGGATGGCAGATATTACTTCTACTTTCCGACCACAGCTCGAGGCAGAGGGTGGGGTATTGGCGTTGCCATATCCGACAAGCCATACGGCCCTTTCAAGGTGGAGCCGCAACCGATACAAGGTGCAAGGGGGATAGACCCTTGCGTATTCATTGATAAGGATGGAAAGGCCTACCTGTACTATTCCATGAATAGGATATTTGTTGCCAGACTAAAGGACAACATGGTAGAGCTGGACAGTAATCCTCAGGTGATTGGGAACCTGCCTACAAGGGGGCTTATAGAAGGCCCGTTTGTGTTTGAACGCAATGGCATCTACTACCTGAGCTACCCGCATGTACAGAACAATACCGAGAGGTTGGAGTATGCCATTGCAAGCAGTCCTATGGGGCCATTCGAGCAAAAAGGCGTGATCATGGATGAATCGCCCAGCGGTTGCTGGACAAATCACCATTCCATAGTGGAATACAAAGGACAATGGTATCTGTTCTATCACGACAAGGATCTGTCACCGAACTTTGACAAGAATCGTTCCATTAGGGCCGACTATCTATACTTTGATGAAGACGGGACCATACAGAAGGTCACACCGACCCTGCGAGGAGTTGGTATCGCAGATGCCACAAGGAGGATACAGATCGATAGGTACAGTGCCATCAGCCCTGAGGGGGCATCCGTTGACTTCCTGGACCCGAACGATACACACAAAGGTTGGAAGGTCATGCTCTCTGCCAAGGATGCATGGGTCAGATACAACAGGGTTGACTTCGGAAAAGGGCAGGTTCGGTCTGTTGTGGTCAATGCCTGTTCCTCAACTGGCGGGACGATCGCCATTAGGATCGATGGCCCCGGAGGGCAGGTCATCGCCCAGGTCAAGATCCCCAAAGGCACGGATTGGAGGCAGGTCAATTCAGCCCTATCAACGGTCCCTTCCGGTCTGCATGACCTGGTCGTTGTGTTTACAGACGTTGGAGGTGTCGAGATCGATTGGGTCCAGTTCAATTAGTTCGACGATACAGGATTGATTAGGGGATCTGGCTACCCAGCCTTGCCATATGGCAGGTATCGAGACAGTGTTACCGAGGTGGGTGGAGGACATTGGGGCCTCAGTGGGCGTTTTGCCCACCATTGAGTCGAGGATGCAATTTGTCATCACATTGGCCAGGACCAATGTAGAAAGGCATACAGGGGGCCCATTTGGCGCAGCGGTCTTCGAGTCTGGGACTGGACGGCTGATCGGCATAGGTATCAACCTGGTAGAGGCATCCAACTATTCGATGGCACACGCTGAGATGATCGCCATTGCTACTGCACAAAGGGCCATTGGCCACTATGACCTTGGCAGGGGATCCAGGGCCTGCGAGTTGGTGACCAGTGTCGAGCCTTGTGTTATGTGTTTGGGGGCGATCGTGTGGTCGGGCATTAGGAGGCTGATCTGCGGTGCGCGTGGTGAGGATGCCTGTAGGATAGGGTTTGACGAGGGGCCAAAGCCAGACGACTGGGTAGGCCAGCTGCAGGACCGCCGGATAGAGGTCATCCGCGATGTGCTCGGCGATCAGGCAAGGGCAGTGTTAGATCTTTATGCCAAGGGCGGAGGCCACATCTATAATCCTGAAAGATCATAAGACACTGTGGGCCAGGTCCGTGGTATAATGTCTTCATGGCCAGGGCCAACGTAGATCCTGCAGAGTTGAGGCGGTTTGCAAGGGACCTCAGTAGGTTCAATTCCGAGCTCAGCGCTCTTCTAAATGGTCTACACGCAAGGTCTGCGGCACTGGAGAAGGTCTGGAACGACCAGGAACAGAGGCGCTTTATGCAGGAATTTGAGCAGGCCACTAAGGTCCTGACGAGGTTCCTGCAGACCTCCGACCAGTATGTGAGGTTCCTGATCAAGAAGGCTGGTCACATAGAGGACTATCTGGAACAAAGATAGGGCTAGGCTGGTTATGGGCGGACAGGCTAGGCTCGATTCCATTGCTGCCCTCAAGGGCTTTAGGGCATCGCTGATCGGGTTTGCCCAGGCAGCGGCGTCTGCCATCGATGATCTGGATGTAGAGCTGCAGAGGGGCCTGATCTGGCTTCAACAGGATAGATACACCTACTGGAAGGCCAAGGTGCAAAGATCAGCCCAGGCCTACACCCAGGCCAAGATCGCCCTGAATCAGAGGATCGTGTTTGAAAGGGCAGTACAGGGTACGCCTAGCTCCTGTATTGACCAGCGGCAGGCTCTGCGGCTGGCCGAGGAGCAACTCAGGGAGGCCCAGGCTGGCCTTGAACGGGTACGAGGATGGCTGCAATTGATGGACAGACACCTCAGTCAATACAGGGGAAAGGTCAGTGGGCTCAAGAACCTCATAGACTCAGGTATCCCCAAGGCCATTGCCACCATCGACAGGATGGTGGACTCCTTGGAGGCCTACGTCGAGCTGGTACCTCCCCAGGCCCCTGTATCGAAGCAGATCACAGAGAAGCCATCTGTAAGAAGGCCCAAGCCAGATCAGGGGGGCGGATCGTGAGCCAGGCCAGGGAGAAGCTCTTGTTGGCAAGCAAGCGTCTTGTTGCCGATTGGCAGCAGCTCAAGGAGCTCTGGCGTGACCAGGCCTGCCAGCAATTCGAGCAGGCATACATGGTCCAGATCCAATCAGAGGTACAGGCCTGCCTTATGGCCATGGAGATCGCCCAGCAGGCCCTCAGTGCCGCGCTTGTGGATACTGCTGATCGCATGGGTCAGTAGGGGTTCATGATGGCATCCTCAGGTCCACAGGCGTTGTTGAATGCATACCTGACGGAGCCGCCCGAGCAGACCGACCTGGCAGCCATGCAATGGGTGGCCCTGGAGGAGTTGCTGCGATTGACCGCCGGATCGGTCGGACCGTTGCTGGAATGGATCGGGCAGCACTACAGCTCAGGCAAGGATGATCTATTGGACCGCCTGCAGGTCCAGATCTCTGAACTCGACCGGCAGTTTGGGCCTTTGATCGGACAGACCAGGCAGGTCTACCAGGCCAGGTTCCAGGAACTGCAGGCAGAGCTTGGCAGGCGGGTCGCCCTCCTTGAGGAACGCCTCCGCGGGGTGCAGAAGCGGTTGCAAGAGAGGTCCGATCATCACAAGGCCATCGCTGATCAGAGGCATGCCGATAGGGTCATGGAGGCGGATTTTCTGATAGAAGGTGCACTTGAGCGGGCAAGGCAGAGGCAGCGTCAGGTCCAGCAGGCATTCCAGAAGGTAAAGCGGGATCTAGACCTGATCCGTAGCCAGGCAGAGGGCGTCTTGACAGGGCTTTCTTTACAGATGGCCCAATGGCCGCAAATAGACAAAGCGGATATGCCGCCAGGTGCCAGGCCTGCAGGGTTGTATCACCGGTCTATGGCCCAGGTCCATGAGCTCTTGAGGAGATTGAGGCGGCCCTGGTACCTCAGGGCTATCTCTACCAAGGCCCGTAGGTATAGGCTTGCTGAACAGGCAAGGTCGTTGATGCAGGCATGGTCGAGTGCCAATGCTGCCCTCAACGGTAGGTACAGGCAGTGTGTGGAGTTGATCCAGACCAGGTATGGCAGGATGATAGAATCTGCCAAGGCATCCAGGAGGAGGGCAGACCAGGCACACAAGCATGCACTTTCACAGATCAAGCAGGATCTGGAGGAGGCATTGACGGATCTACATGGCAGGCACCAGCAGGCAATGGCGGCACTCAATAGTCAGTACGAACAGGCCAAGCAGGACCTCCAGGCCCGCATGGACCAGGAGTTGGGACGGCTTGCCGAGCAGTACAAGCAGCAAGTGGATCAGATCCAGGCAGAACACAGCAAGTTGATGGCGGAGCTGGAGTCGCAGTATAGGCAGAGGATCCAGGCCGTCTATGCCAGGTGGGGCAAGGCTGCTGAGAGGATCAGTTCCTACAAGCAGTCCCTCGAGGCACAGGATCCGAGGGCAGTTGATCCGCTCGAAGAGGTTTGTAAGAAAGGATGGCAACAGGGATCGCAGATGCCTAAGGTCATCCGGCTTGGCACATGGCATATGGATAGGTCGGTCCTATCCGATCAGGTCGTCCAATACCTGCGCGACCGCTCCCCTACAACAGAACTTGCTGCGATCCTGAGGATACCTGGCGGCTGTTCGGTCTTTGTGGAGCATGATAGGGATGGAAGGGGCCAGGCCATAGACCTATTGCGTGCGTTGATGGTCAGGCTGTTCTTGGCCTGCCCACCAGGCATGGTGAGGCTGACCCTGGTGGATCCAATAGGTTTGGGCCAGAGCTTTGCCGGGTTCATGCATGCCTCGGACTATCACCAGGCACTGGTCGGCGGCAGGATCTGGACGGAGGCCATGGAGATACAAAGACAGCTAGAGGATATCACCAATCACATGGAGAACGTCATCCAGAAGTACCTCCGCAATGAGTTTGATACCATCGAACAGTACAATAGCCAGGCAGGACAACTTGCAGAGCCATACAGATTCCTTGTGATCGCAGACTTCCCCTCCCAGATCAATGAGGACTCAGCAAGGAGGCTTTCCAGCATCGTGCATAGTGGTCCAAGATGCGGGGTCCATACCCTGATCGTATGGGACAGGAGGTATCAGCCGCCAGAGTCCCTGGACATCAAGGACCTGGCCGCCAGCAGCCTGCATCTGGTGTTCAATGAAGGCAGGTTCCTATGCCAGCGGCCATTGCCAGATCGCCTTGTCCTAATCCCTGATCTACCTCCTTCTGAACAGGCCTTGACCAGTATCATGCGGGCCGTTGGCAAGGCCAGCCTGGATGCATCCAGGGTAGAGGTGCCGTTTGATGGGATCGCTCCGACCGAGCAGCAGATCTGGTCGCTGGATAGCACCGATGGCCTGACCGTACCTATAGGCCAGACAGGGGCCACCAGCATCCAGTACTTGAGGCTTGGCCAGGGCCTTTCGCAACACATGCTCATTGCAGGCAAGACCGGTTCTGGCAAGTCAACATTGATGCACGTGATCATCACGAGCCTGGCCTTATGGTACGGGCCCGATCAGGTGGAGCTGTATCTGATAGACTTCAAGAAGGGGGTGGAGTTCAAGACGTATGTAACGCATACCCTGCCTCATGCAAGGGCCATAGCGGTTGAAAGCGATCGGGAATTCGGCCTTAGCATCCTTCAGCGATTGCTAGGAGAGATGGATGCACGGGGGGAGCTGTTCAGGCAGGCAGGCCAACAGGACATAGCTGCATACAGGCTTGCTACTGGCAAGACCCTGGCGAGGGTGGTGCTGATCGTAGACGAGTTCCAGGTCTTCTTTGCAGAGGATGACAAGCTTGCCCAGGACGCCGCCCTTGCACTGGAACAACTGGTCAGGCAGGGCAGGGCCTTTGGCATACATGTGATCTTAGGATCTCAGACGCTCGGGGGTGCCTTTGGGCTTGCCAGGAGCACTATGGGGCAGATGGCGGTGCGTATTGCCTTGCAGTGTTCTGAGGCGGATTCGCAGTTGATCCTGGATGATGAGAACGTTGCTGCCAGGCGACTCTCCAGACCAGGGGAGGCGATCTACAATGATTCTGGCGGCAGCGTTGCGGGCAACAGCCCCTTCCAGACTGCCTGGTTGCCTGAGGAGGTCCGCGATCGCTATCTGGGACAGATCCTCCAGAAGGCAGGCCCTGCTAAGAGGGATATGGTCGTTTTTGAGGGGAATGCACCTACCGATATCGCTGACAACAAGGTGCTGAACAACTATCTCAAGGAAGGGCCGAAGGGCGATTACAGGACTGGCATATGGATCTGGGTCGGCAGCCCGGTTGCCATAAAGGAGCCTACTGCAGCGGTGTTGCGTAGACAGGCAGGGTCGAACCTCCTGATCGTCGGTCAAAGGGAGGACCTGGCAGCAAACATGATGATCAGCGCGATGATCGGCTCAGCAGCACAGCTTGGGCCGGATGAGCTGCGGCTCTTGGTCCTGGATGGCAGTCCATCAGGATCGGGTCAGTCAAGGTTGATCAGTCGGGCAGGACGGATACTGGGTTCGCAGTGTAGGTCTGTGGGACCAAGGCAGGTCCAGGAGGTTATCTCTGAGCTCAACAAGATCTGCCTGGAAAGGGCAGAAGGCGACAAGACCCAGGAGCGGTCCATACTCGTACTGATATATGCCCTGCAGAGGTACCAGATCCTCAGAAGGGCCGAGGATGTGTTCGGTCTGACGGTGGACCAGGGCCAAGGGGGATCACCGGATCAACAATTCCGCCAATTGCTTGGACGGACGACGCTCCCCCGATTCGATTTTTCGCAAAGCGAAGATGGTGCAACCAACACTCGCTGACAGCTCTTCTTGAGTGAGATCGAGCGCTTTCCGGCGACTTTTCAGCCATTCGCCAAAAGAAATTGGAAATTCCCGTTTTTCCATCTTCCTTCTCCGAATCAAACCCTGGAAGATTGTA
>JARYLO010000094.1 GCA_029907605.1 Sedimentisphaerales bacterium | reverse complement strand
CAGTAAGCAAGTGATGACCACACCAGAGTCCATAAGGAACTTGATGATAGAGGCAAATGCAACCCCAAATTGCATCGGTCTTGTGACCTGGATGCACACATTCTCACCTGCAAAGATGTGGATAGCAGGCCTGAGCATACTGCGCAAACCCTTTGTACACCTGCATACCCAGTTCAACCGTGAGCTGCCGTGGGAGCAGATCGACATGGATTTCATGAACCTCAACCAGTCTGCGCATGGCGACCGCGAATATGGGTTCATATGCACCAGGATGAGGAAGGCCAGGAAGGTGATCGTCGGACACTGGCAGGATAAGCAGGTCCAGCAAAAGCTCGGCGTCTGGATGCGTGCAGCAGCGGCATGGCATGATGCCCAAGGGGCAAGGATCGTGAGGTTCGGGGACAACATGCGGGAGGTGGCCGTGACCGAGGGAGACAAGGTTGAGGCCCAGATCCGCCTAGGCTATGACGTATACGGACATGGGGTTGGAGACCTTGTTCAGTCGATCGCTCAGGTCACCGATGCCCAGGTGGACAAGCTGGTCTCGGAATACGAACAGCGGTATGAATTGGCCAAACCATTGCGCAAGGATGGTGCAAGACACCAGTCGCTTAGGGATGCGGCCAGGATAGAGCTGGGCCTGAGGGCCTTCCTACAGGCAGGTAACTTCAAGGCCTTCACCACCACCTTCGAGGACCTCCACGGCCTGCCTCAGCTTCCGGGCCTCGCAGTCCAAAGGTTGATGGCCGATGGCTATGGATTCGGCGCAGAGGGTGACTGGAAGACCGCTGCCTTGGTAAGGGCCATGAAGGTGATGGCTGTAGGGCTGACTGGTGGGACCTCCTTTATGGAGGACTATACCTATCATCTGGACCCAGCCAGGCCGCTGGTATTGGGGGCCCATATGCTCGAGGTCTGCGAGAGCCTGGCATCAGGCAGGCCCTCGCTGGAGATACATCCCCTGAGCATTGGTGGCAAATCCGATCCATGCAGGTTGGTCTTCAACTGTCCTGCTGGGCCGGGGCTGAACGCCTCCATAGTGGACCTGGGCAATCGCTTCCGTATGATCGTAAACACCGTGGAGGTGATAGACACCAAGAAAGACCTCCCAAGGCTGCCAGTTGCCAGGGTGGTATGGGAGCCCAAACCGAACCTATACACCGCTGCTGAGGCCTGGATCCTTGCAGGAGGTGCCCACCACACAGGCTTTAGTATGGCATTGACCGCCGAGCACATCCAGGACTTTGCCCAGATGTCAGGTATAGAGTATCTGTGTATAGATGAGCATACCCAGATCGACCGATTCGAGCAGGAACTCAGGCTCAACGAGGTCTACTACATGCTTTCTGGCGCACTGAGATAGGCCAGGCATGGATCATCCTCAACTGCCACCAAGTGTGACCGAGCTAGACCTGGATGGTCGCAAGATCTGGCTGGTGGGGACCGCCCATCTATCTGGACAATCCGTAGAGGACGTCCGCCAGACCATCTCGATCGTCCAACCGGATACCGTGGCGGTAGAACTATGCAAGGCCAGATTCAAGGCCCTGACCGATCCCCAGGCATGGCGAAAGATGGACATCTTTAAGGTCCTACTGGAGAAGAAGGCGGCCTTGCTACTGACCCAACTTGCCCTCTATGCTGTATATCGCAGGCTCGGAGAGCAATTGAACATCCAACCTGGTGCGGAGATGCTCGAGGCCATAGAGTTGGCAAGGGCTACTGGCGCAAAGATAGTGCCAGTCGATAGGGACATCCAGATCACCTTCAGAAGGATCTGGGGTTATCTAGGTCTATGGCAGAGATTCCGCCTCTTGGGCCACATGATTGGATCCATACTGGATACCAAACAGCTTGATCAATCCCAGATCGAAGGCCTCAGGTCCAAGGACTCACTCGAGGCGATCATGGCAGAGTTCGCCGAGAGATTCCCACAGGTCAAGGGCCGGCTGATCGACGAAAGGGATGTATACATCGCGCAGAGGCTTCGAAGGTTGACAGGTAACAGGATCGTGGCCGTAGTGGGGGCAGGGCATGTGACAGGGATCGTAAAGAACCTCCAGATCGAACAACCACTTGAACCGCTTGAACAGGTCCCTCCAAGGTCAAGATTGGTATCAGCTATCGGATGGTTCCTGCCTTTGATGTTATTGGCCCTGCTGATATACGGCTTTGTGCATACAGGCGCAAAGGCATGGACCAATGTGTGGATCTGGATCCTTGCAACAGGATCGCTATCGGCACTTGGGGCGATAGCTGCCATGGCACACCCATTGGCCATATTGACGGCCTTTGTCGTTGCACCCTTTACCACGCTCCATCCCTTGCTGGCTGCAGGCTGGTTTGCAGGCCTGGTTCAGGCATGGATAAGGACGCCAAAGGTCGAGGACCTAGAGGAATTACCAAATAGCACCTCCACAATCAAGGGTTTTTGGACCAACCCGGCAATCAAGATATTACTGGTTACTGCATTGACAAACCTTGGTGGTAGTTTGGGTCTAGCCCTTGCCCTAGCATGGGTAGGGGCAAGGAGCATTTAGCCTTTGTCTTATAGGAGGTCAGCTATGAGCAAGAAGGTCCTGGTAGCAATAGCCGACGGCATAGAGGAGATAGAGGCGGTCTGTATCATCGACACACTCAGGCGGGCCCAAGTACAGGTGACCGTTGCCTCTGCAGGCAACCTCCAGGTGACAGCCAGTAGAGGCGTCAAGATCGTGGCAGATACGACCATACAGGCATCTGCTGGACAGGTCTTCGATATGATAGCAATACCTGGTGGGATGGCAGGTACTGAGGCCCTAGCACGCTGTGATGCCCTTACACAGATGCTCAAGGCGCAGGCCCAGGCAGGCCGCTGGATCGCCGCCATCTGCGCGGCACCAGCGGTGGTATTGCAGCCCCTTGGCCTGCTAAAAGGCATCAAGGCCACATGCTATCCATCCCTGCAGGATCGCCTTGTCGATGCCTACGTATCAAGAGAGCCGGTGGTGGTAGATAAGAACATCGTAACAGGCCAGGGCCCTGCCCTTGCCATAGACTTCGCACTGAAACTAGTGGAGATCCTGGTTGGCCTAGAAAAACGCAAGGAGGTGGCTGCAGGCATGCTGGCAAGGGGTTAGTCGGTAGTTGCCCGGAAGGATTGGCTTGTGGTATAAACCAGATTAATTACGTCTATCAAGGATAGATAGATGCTGCAGACTGCACGGAGGCAAAGGACAAGATGGGTCATACTGCCAGCAGACAGCCAGGCCCAGATCCTGGCTGCGAAATTGAATGTCAGGCCGCTGGTGGCCCAGGTCTTGATCAATAGGGGCTATAGGGATCTGGCATCTGCCAAGGGATTCCTGCAGCCCAGATTGACCGACCTATCTAGGCCAGAGCATATCCCCAGTCTGATGGACGCTGCCGGCAGGATCATGGCAGCGATCCGCGATGGCCGAAGGATCACTGTTTACGGCGACTATGACGTGGACGGCATAGCTGGGGTGGTGATCCTGGTGTCGCTCCTTTCTAGGCTAGGGGCCTGCGTAGACTACTACATCCCCCACAGGATAGAAGAGGGATATGGGCTCAACGATGATGCCATCAGGGCATTGGCCCAGGCAGGTACTGCCCTACTGATAACGGTCGATTGCGGCATAGGTGCTGCTGGCACCATAGACCTGGCCAGGCAACTGGGTATGGAGGTCATCGTGACCGACCACCACGCCTTGCCGGATGAACTGCCAAAGGCAGATGTCGTGGTGCACCCGGCCATGTTCGGTAATGGCCCTGTAGACCATGCAGGTGCAGCTGTGGCCATGAAGCTGGCCTGGGCAGTGGCCAACGTTGCCTCCCATGGGGGCAGGCTGGATACGGACCTGCGAGAGCTGATGTTGGATGCCACATGCCTTGCAGCATTGGGCACCATCTGCGACCTGGTCGACCTGAGGGGTGAGAATCGCATCCTTGCACACTATGGATTAAGGGCCATCGCACAGTCGAGGCTGCCTGGTCTTTGTGCGATTGTGAAGGCAGCAGGCCTTGCCGCAAAGGGGCTGGATAGCTATGACGTGGGCTTTATCATAGGCCCTATGCTAAACGCTGCAGGCAGGATGGGACACGCAAGGCTGGCAGTGGAGTTGCTGTTGGGGAGGAATCCACAGACATGTCATCAGATTGCCGAGTACCTAAAGGCCCAGAACACCCTCAGGCAATCCTACTGTCAGGAGATCTTCCATCAGGCCTGTCAGATGATCAAGCAAGAAGGCCTGGACCGGCCCGAGCAAAGGACGATCGTGGTATATGGTCCTGATTGGCACATCGGCCTACTGGGCATAGTGGCATCCAGGATCGTAGATCACTTTGGCAGGCCTGCCATCGTGCTAGGCAAACAGGCAGATGGGTCTATACAGGGGTCAGGCCGATCGATACCTGGCTTTTGCCTGCTGAGTGGTCTGAAGGCCTGTTCGCAACACCTGGGCAGGTTTGGGGGCCACTCCATGGCAGCGGGCCTAACCCTAAACCACACCGACCCACAGGCATTTGCCCAGGATCTGGAGGCCTACGCAAGGGGGATGATGGCCCAGCAGGATCTAGGCCCCAAGATCACCATAGAGGCAGTTGCGCCTCTAGGTGAGTTCTCCATTGGCCTGGTAAGACAGTTGGACATGCTGGCACCATTCGGCCAGGGCAATTCCAGACCGGTGTTTGCATCGCGCGGCGTCAGGTGGCTTGCGCCTCCACGCAGGGTTGGGGCAAGGCAAGACCACCTGCAGTTGGCAGTGGCAGACCAGACAGGTGCAGCGAGGGCCATAGGTTTCAACATGGGCCACCTCGAAAAGAGACTATTGGAGGTCGACTTCTTTGATATAGCCTTCCAGGCAAGGCTCAACACATACAACGGGAACACATCAGTAGAGCTGGTCTTGGAGGACATTCTGCTCGACTGATTTGACCTGCAGCAGCCATCCTTGCTAGAATGATCTAAAAGGAGGCTGATAAAGTGCTACTCAAGAAGGTCCTCTGGGGTGATATGACCTTACGGTCGCTGATCCTGATCTTGACCACAGTATCCTGCTTGGTCACAGTGAATGCCAAGGCACAGGGTCTCTGTATCAATGAGATCCTTGCAGTCAATGCCAATGGCCTCAGAAATGAGCTGGGCCAGACCTCAGATTGGATAGAGATCTACAACCCCACCGAACAGAACCTGGACCTGGCAGGCTTCTTCCTTACTGACGATCCTTCCAACCCGACCAAGTGGCAATTCCCATTTGGCAGGTCTGATCTCACAGCCGTCAAGCCCAATGGCTTTCTTTTGGTCTGGGCGGATGGCCAGGCTGCGACCTCTGGGTTGCATGCCAACTTCTCCCTGGCATCAGCAGGTGAGCAGGTCGCGCTATTCGACCCAGCAGGCAGGCTGGTAGACCTCTTGGAGTTCGGGCCCCAGACTGCAGATGGTTCTTTTGGCAGGAGTCCAGACGGGATAGGCCAACCTGCATATCTGCTTACACCCACGCCTGGTGCACCAAACAGCAGGGCCTACATCGGATTGGTCCCTGAACCGCTATTCAGTAGGCATAGGGGTTTCTATAACACAGGTATCACCGTAGAGCTTGTCTGTTTAACACAGGGTGCATCCATACTCTATACCACCGATGGTACCAACCCGCTGGATTCCAGGTCCGCAAGGATCTATTCTGGACCCATAGCCATTACCAAGACCACCCCTTTGCGTGCAGCCTGCATATTGGCAGGCTGGAAGCCATCGAGGGTAGTCACCCACACCTATCTGATCGGTGAGGGTGCGGCAGTCAGGTCACTGCCTGTCATATCCTTGGTCGGTGATCCTGGGCAGACGTTCTTTGCCCCAAATGGGGTTGCAGCCATAGTTGGAGGCACCTACGTCAACGGTGTCTGGCAGCCCACTGGACCTGATAGCTATAACAATATCCTCAACCGAGACCTAGAGCGGCCTGTATCTTTCGAATGGATCCAGCCGGACGGAAACAACCTACAAGCGGACTGCGGTTTGAGGGTCCATGGCAGCGATTACATGAGGCCCAGATACAGGTCAGATAGCAAGTTCAGTTGGAGGCTGTACTTCAGAGGTGAGTACGGAACTGATATGCTGGAGTATCCCCTATTTCCCTTCAAGGTCCAGAGGTTCGACACCATAGTGATCAGGGCAGGCCACAATGACATGACCAACCCATTCATCAAGGATGAGCTGGTCAGGAGGCTGCTGAAGGATATGGGCCACGTATCCAGCGGAGGTACATTTGCAAACCTGTTTATCAACGGCCAGTACAAGGGCTATTACAACCCCTGCGAACACATAGATGAATCCTTCTGTCAGGCCTGGTTTGACAGCAACAAACCTTGGGATGTGGTGACCATGTCAGGCGATGCAAGGGAGGGCGACAGGGTCAAGTGGAACGCACTGATCCAGATGGTAAGGCAATCCAACCTTGCAGATAGCCAGGTCTACCAACAGGTCCTGTCGCAATTGGATGTCGAGGAGTTCGTAGACTATCTGATCCTGAGGCTCTGGTCTGGCGATTGGGATTGGCCTCAGAACAACTGGGCTGCCGCATGCGAGAGGTCCAATCAGGGCAGATGGCGGTTCTTTGTATGGGATGCAGAAGGTTCCTTCTTCCCAGACAGGCTCCAACAGGTCCGGTTTGCAGAGCTCAACAGCCAGAATAATGAGCATGGATATCTTTACAGGGCATTGAAGGCAAACCCGGATTTCAGGAGGCTCTGGGCAGATAGGCTTCAGCAGCATTTCTTTGCAAGCACCGGTGTGCTGACCGCGCAACACATCCAAGGCCTTTTCGAATCGCTCAGGGCACAGATGTCTGGCGTAATACCAAAGATGGATACATACCTGATCCAAACCTGGTTGCCCCAGAGGCCGCCCATATTCCTTGCTGCCTGCCAAACCGAGCGGCTCTACAGCCATCGAGGTCCTCTATTCTTTCTAAACGGTAAGCAAGAGGATCTGGGATATGCCAAGCCAGGGGACATCTTGACCATCTCAAGCCCTGAACCTGGGGCAACGATCTACTACAGCCTTGATGGTACTGATCCTGGGGAAGGCTGGCCACCTGAAGGCCTAGGCCTGACCAAGCTCATAGATAGGACGTCCACAAAGAGGTACCTGATCCCATCAGGCCCGGTGGAAAACGATTGGCGGATGCCAGATGGGTTTGACGATTCAGGTTGGGCGGTGTGCAGTGGCCAACCAGGCGGGATCGGGTTTGGCAGAGGGGGAGACTTCACCCTTCACATAACCAGCAATGTGCAGTCAAAGATGGATAACATAAACGCCACCTGCCTGGTCAGGATCCCGTTCTACTGTCCTATCGGGCCAGAAGGCATATCCGTCTTGTCCTTGGGCATACAGTACGACGGCGGTTTCGTGGCGTATATCAATGGGCAAGAGGTGGCAAGACGCAACTTCCCACAAGACCAGGAACCTGCCTGGGACTCCCATGCTACTGACGAGCGTCTAGACTCTCAGGCCATGTCATTCCAGCAGATAAACATCACCTCCTACAAGTACCTGCTCGTAACCGGAAAGAACCTGCTTGCCATCCATGCGATGAATAGCTCTGCCCAAGATAAGGACTTCCTGACAAATGCAGAGCTTTTGGCAGATATCACACTCTTGCCTTTGGCACCAGGCGTACAAGTCTACAGCGGCCCGATAGTGATACAAAGGACTACCTCGGTCATGGCCAGGTCCCTAAAGGACCGTGGCATAAGCGGACTTTCCAAGGCCATATTCTCTGTTGGACCTGTCAGGGAATCGGTCAGGATCACCGAGCTGATGTACAACCCGCCAATGGACCAGGATCTAGAATTTATTGAACTCGCCAACATAGCAGACCAGGCCGTTGACCTTGCATATGTCAGCCTATCTGGGGCGGTAAGATTCGTCTTTGCGCCTATCATCCTCGGGCCTCATCAAAGGTTGGTTTTGGCAAAGGATCCGAACAGGATACAAGCCCTCTTGGCAGATAAGACCATGATCCTTGGGCCATATTCAGGCGCACTACCCAACAAGTCGGGCGACCTAATGCTGGCAGACGCATTGGGACAATCAATCCAATCGATCCACTATGAGGATTGGTGGTATCCGATCACCGACGGTAAGGGCTTTTCATTAACGGCCATAGACCCGTGCAAACCTTCAGGGCCGCAGGATTGGAGGCCTAGCGCACTATATGGAGGCTCACCTGGGATCGACGATACGGACCTGGTGATTCCACCAGGCTCTGTTGTCATAAACGAGGTCATGTCCAACCCGCCTGAAGGCCAGCCCGACTGGATAGAGCTGCACAATACCACCGATCACCCGATCGAGATAGGCGGCTGGTACCTCAGCGATGACGAAGATGAACTCACCAAGTACCGGATCCCAGAAGGCTCGGTGATCGGGCCCCATGACTACCTGGTCTTGTATGCAGATCGATCCTTTGGTAAGGCCTTTGGCCTCGCGGCCGCTGGGGAACAGGTCTATCTTACCGCAGGACTGGATGGAAAAGGCATCGGTTACTGCGACTATGCCTCATTTGGGCCATCCGAGCAGGGGATCTCCCTAGGCCGTTACACCGATCCAGACGGGCGGCCGATCCTCATCCCACTAGAGCAACCCACACCAGGCCAGACCAATGCCCCTTATGCCGCCGGGCCCATCATCATCAGCGAGATCATGGCAAGGCCCTACCCAGCGCCTGATGCCTGCTACATAGAGCTTGCCAATGTATCCGACCAGATAGTCAGCCTCTACGATGAAGACACTGGCCTTGCCTGGGCCTTGGGCATCGAATCAGACACGCCGATAGATCAGACCACCCTGCCGTCCGATCCTCCCTTAGTGCTCAGGCCTGGTGCGTGCTTGGTCGTAACCAGGGATCGCAGGATCTTTGAGAGCCGGTTCCAGATCAGTCCAAGGACCTTGATTGTGGAATGCGACGGTCTGAAACTTACTGATACCAAGAGGCTAAGGCTCCTGCGACCTACGATTTTTGGTGGCGGACAAGTCCAATGGCTCCAGGTAGACCAAGCCCCCATCATCTCCACCAGCCCGGACCTTTCCCTGCACCGCACCAGCACCAGCTACGGGGCCGACCCTGCCAACTGGCAACATACCTCCCCCAGCCCAGGAGTATATCCAGGATAGGGATCACATCTGCCCCGGTAAAATAGTTGCCCTCTCACAGACGGACATAACAAGATGCGGATTGGCGTTCTGCCATCCTGATTGCACCTAACAAGTCATTCAAAATCTTCTCGTATATCTCCAGCAACTGCTCTACATCCTCCTTCCTTGCCGGGGATGTACCGTGTGCGAGGAAGGACTGGTTCCTGCGGTTCAAGAGGTTCTGCAGCGGGCCTGCGTCCTTTGCCTGCAATTGCATTCCAGGACCCACTGCCTCCTCCAGTACAGCGATATCATCTTGACAGCCACCTGATCCTGCAGCTCTGCAGCAAGCTCCATCGCCACGCGGAGCCCGAGCTTGACCTGGCCACCAACACCTCGCTGGTTTGCGAGCCTGGCCACGGTATCCCTGGAAATCTTGCCTTCTAGCAGCTTGAGATCTACGTTGGAGGTATCGATCCCTAGCTGGTGCAGCCTGCTCTGCGACAGGTATTCGATCGCCCTGTATAACCTGGCAAGTGCATCATCGTACCTGCCCTGCTGCACCCTCCGCCTTGCGTTGGCATATAGCTCGTAAAGCCTTTCATCGCCATAGGGCCTACTTATGACAGCATCCAGGAATGCGATGTTTGCACTTAGCTGGTCCGTGCATGGTAGATCGATACCTTCCCTCGGGTTGGTCGCCTTTCTAAGGCCCTTTCTCGCCGCCTTCCAATCGAACCGCTCCCAGGCATCGTACGCATGCCCCACGATAGAGATGGCCTTGGCCAGGCCCATAAGTCGATGGCCATCCTGCAGGACCTTTGCACATTCCTGCCCGATCCGCCAGGCTGCATGGAAGTCCAACTGATTGAATAGATACCTTGCCCTCTCCAGCTCCCGCTCCGCCAGTACAAGATCGGGCTTGAGTGTGAACACCTTCTCAGACCGCGTTGCGCGGCCTGCAGTACCCTTGGTCCAAGGACATAGCTGATCTGTCCTGCGCCTAAGGCTACACCTGCAGCAAAGAGGGCTGCGCTCATGGCCTTTGTGCCGCTGGTAAAATCTACAGTGAGCGGCCGCAGATCCCTGAGGATCTCCAGATACTCAATATAGAGCCTCTGGACATCGTTCTCATCCGCGCATACCACAACCTGATACTCTATACCCAGCCTCGCAATCTGAGGCTCTATGAGAGGCATGGTCTGTGCTTTTGTCAGTTCAGAACACAGAAAAACTATCCGCTTGGGCTGGTGTGTAGTGATACTGAACAGGATCGCCTCAGCTATATCCTCTCGATCCCTGCCTGTACCCACGGTCAATGCAAGTGTACACATATCTTCCTATCTGGATCTTACCTCCCTAGTCATCTAATGCCAAGCCTTTTGGCCCACGACCACTAGCCTGAATGCCAGGCTTGCCGCAAAACCGACCTCCAATCCCTTCTTCATCAGGGCGTCGCTTCAACAGTGCAGTACATAAGTTTCCAACAGGGCTATACTTAGCACAGCAAGATTCATAGAGTCCTGCCTTTGTGGCTCATAGCAGCCTTCCAAGCATGGCTTGGGCCCGCCGCACCTAGAGTTAACTATCGGCCGAAAAGGCACTTGGGATCGATTCATGGTGTTATGTCCAGCTCTAGGCGATGAAGACGCTCTCCTGATTGCTCAACTTGGCCGTACCTGCCATGTGCGCCTGACTGAGACACCTCTGGCAGATCCGGTAGATCGGTATGGAGTCCTCCTGCGGATCTTGTGCGTGCAGACCCTCTTGACCATCT
>JARYLO010000093.1 GCA_029907605.1 Sedimentisphaerales bacterium | reverse complement strand
GATCGATGGTATGGACCTAGGCACATATATCCAGGACCGGTTGCCAAGGTCTGTTTCTGGGGCATGGTGGTACTGATACTGCCATTGGCCCTGAGCATAGTGTTGTCCATGTTCAGGCTCTTTGACACCGAGACCCTCAAGTTCATGGAAGAGGTACATAGGTACTGTGCGTTGGGATTCTGTGGCCTTGCTTGGGTCTACGCATATCTAGCGGCCCGCTACAAAGCCTTTTCGATAGAGTCCGACAAGTCAGAAGGTAAGGAGACCTGCTATGGAGACGACAATTCCAAACTATCTTAGGTCTGCAAGACCAAATCCGCCAGACAAGAGGGCACCTTGGTACAAGAACACTGCCCCATCTTACGCCGGTATCTTCTTGTCCGTGGCCTTCATGGGGGGGATGGCAGGGGCGATCGCCTATGGGAATATGTGGGCAGGATTCGTGGGCCTGTTGGTGGGCTCACTGTTTTGTTTTCTGCTTTACTATGTCCCTGGCATCCTGGGCCAGCAGACCGGCATGCCACTTTACGTGGTGGGCGCCTCTACATTCGGGACGCATGGGGGTATCCTCCTGCCAGGCCTGGTGATGGGGGTGTTGCAGATCGGCTGGCATGCAGTAATGACATTTGCTGGGGCAAGCTTCCTGGCCCAGGCCCTTGGATTGCCCAGTTCAGGGGCCACATTCTGGGTGATATGCCTGGTCTGGGGTCTTTCACTTGCATTTGTGGGCGCGGTGGGCGTACAACTGCTGGGTAGGCTATCCAGCATACTTCCTATCTTTCCGCTTATCATGGTGGCCTTGGCGGCCATAGCAAATGCCAAAGGCCTGGGTGGTTTCAAGGCCGCCATAGGCAAGCAGGAGGTCACAGGCCTGGGGATATCCCTGGCTGGCATCGGTGCATTTGCTGCACTGCAGGCAGTTGCAGGCTTCTTCGCCACTGCCGGTGCTGCTGGTGCGGACTTCGGTTGCAATAGCAGGGACCAGAGGGATGTAGTCCTAGGTGGGCTATTCGGTGTGACGATCGCACCGATAGTTATAGGCCTATTGGCCATGCTGGCCATGGCTGGTGCGGTGGGACTCAACCCCTCTATTGCTGCCAACGTCGGCAAGCAGACATTCTTTGTGGAATCGATCATGGGCATAGGCGGGGCACTTGCGAAGGTGGCGGCATGGGGGTTTGTGCTGGCATCGATCTGCCCAACGGGCTTCTGTGCGTTGCTATTTGCCAATGCATTCTCCACCATGTTCCCGAGGTTGCCGCGTATGCCACTTGCCTTGGTTGCAGGCCTGATCGGATCTATAGGTGCTGCGACAGGGGTGGCCAACAACCTGGTGATCTTCTTCTTGATCATAGGGGCCTCCTTTGGTCCTGTAATAGGTGCGATGACCGCACAGTACATCAGGGATGGGGGGTGGAAGGGTCCTAGGAAGGGGGTCAACTGGGCAGGGTATCTGGCATGGGCAGCAGGCCTGCTGGTCGGGATGCTGGATATGTTCCCCAGCCTGGCAGATCAGTTTGGCATGCCTGGCCTGAGGACCATCGGTTTCTCTTATGGCCTATCGACCCTGATGTCATATCTGACGGGGTTTGCAGTCTACCTGATCCTTGCAGGGCTTGGGCTCGAAGGGGAGGTGGTCGCCTTGCCGGCCAAGTAGCTGCGTCGCGATCGGGTTTGTCGCGATCGGGTATATGGTGGCCTTGGTGGCCGGGTCGGGCTATTATAGCCCAGATTCCACGATGCGCGTGTGATCCTTGGGACGTCTAACAGATGACGGTCAAGGGCTGTAGACTGCCTTGATGCCGAACTCAGAAAAGCTGTTGGAGCTCCTGGAACGACTGGGGCCAGAACTCCATGCACTGTTGACCAGGCTGACACTGAGGGCGGATGTAGCCGAGGATCTCATGCAAGACCTTTTTATAAAACTGGCCAGTTCCAACCTCGACAAGGTCACCAACCTGGATGCCTATGCCAGGACTACTGCCATCAACCTGGCATTCGACTGGCGAAGGAGGCGGGGAAGGGCTGTGTCCATAGATGAGGAGCAGTTCCCTGAACCTGTCTCGGACGATGCTGGGCCACTTACCCACCTCCAGGCAGATGAACAGATCCAGCAGGTCTTTGCTGCAATGGCCAGGCTCAACAAGCTCCAAAGACAGGTCTTTGTCTTGAGGTACATCCAGCAGCAGTCCTTTGAAGAGATAGCCCAGCAGACAGGAAAGACCCCGCACCATGTCAGGGCCCTATGTTCTAGGGCCATGGCAAGGATCAGACAGTTTTGTTGCAAGAAGGGCTGGCAATAGTGGATAGATACCAAGACAAGGCAGATGACAGGCAGATCCTGCGGGCCCTGGAGATGATAGCCAGGGTCAGGCCCTCTGAGCGATCCACGCAGAGGGCCATGGCCGCAGTACGCAGAAGGCTCTTGGAGGAAAAACTGCCTGCCAGACCGGTCATCTATAGGATCTTGGTCAGCCCAGCATTTAGGGTGGCGGTTGCGGCCTGCATCATCGGGGGCCTGGGGTTGGTCGTGTTCTTTAGGCCTGGCAGCCATGTCCCTGGTTCACCACCAGTGGCCGGTACGACTAGTCTGCCTGCAGGCAGGGGTATCGAGGAGTTGGCAAAACAGATAGAGCGACTACAAGCCGTTGGGGATGCTGATGGCCTGACAGACCTCGTCTTGGCGGACCTGCCATTGGAGGTGAGGATGGAGGCGGCCAGGCGGCTTGTGCAGTTGGATGGCGACAAGGCCAGGTGGGTCCTTTCTAGGCTGACCAGTGGCCCTGAAGGGCAGGTCCAGGGCCCTCTTACACAGATACTATCCCAGGCCCAGCCTGGCCTGGCTGAAGGTGAGGGCACACCACAGGTACCTGCAGTTGCAGTGGATAACGCTGGGCAGCCTGTTACACCAATGCCTGCCTTTTCCGGGAGGCTATTGGATGCGTTCTCAGGCGGGCCTGTTGCCGGTGCGGAGCTTGTATTAGAAGGACCACAGGTGCTGCAGGCACAGACAGGGCCTGATGGCTCATTTGCATTTGCCTCTCCAGTCAGCCCTGGCCACTACCACATCAACATCAGATCCGATCATTACATGGATCCTGGCACGGAGGCAGAAGGTGGTGTGGTTACACTAGGGACCGATGGGCCCCTGGTCATGGATATCTACGCAGAACCAGGCTTTGTGGTGTATGCCCAGGTCCAGGATGAGAACGGATCGCCTGTCCCTGGCGCAGACCTGATCGCAAGCTGGCTTGGCCAGGTTCAGGCCAATGACGTTGCATCTGCAAGGACCGATCCGCAGGGCAAGGCCAGGTTGGGACCCCTCAGGCAGCAGGCAGTGGCATATCAGATCGCTGCAGTGCATAAGGACTATGCACCTCAAAGGGTCCTTGTTGAGTGCAGTGATTGCAATGGGCCTCAACAGGCCAAGATCGTCCTGACCAAGGGCGGTTCTATTACCGGCTATGCAAGGTATGCAGATGGAAGCCCGGCAGATGGGATACTGATCTATGCACTGCCTCAGTGGTGGCACAGTAACACCCTGCCAGAGCCTGCCGCTACCAGCCCAGAGGGGCTGTTTGTCTTGGGGCAGGTCCTGTCAGGTCCGCTGGTCTTGAAGGCAGGCATCCCTCAGCCTGATGGAAGGATCTCTACCATTACCGTTGGGCAATTGGATCTTAGGCCTGAGGCAGCAGGCCCTGTTGCGATCACCGTTCCTGCCAGGTCCCTCCTGGATCAGGTGGCCCTGTGCGGTACGATCCACTGGACTGGGTCTGGTATAGGCCAGTACGTGGATCTATTGGCCTATAGCGTGCCAGGCACGATCGTAAGGCAGAGGCTGCAGGGCCAGGCAAGGACATTTGCCCTACTTGGGCTCAGTCCAGGTTCATATACCCTTGTATTCGAGGGGCCAAATATCCAGGAACGTGTGATAGGTCCTGTAAGCGTACCTGGTCCTGATCTTCAGGTGACATTCTCGTATGTACCTAGGCCAAGGCTCCAGGGCATGGTATTTGATACGGCATTGGGCAGGCCTGTGCAGAGGTTTAGGGTGGCATTGGCAAAGCAAAGGAGGTGGCCAGGCCTTACCTACCAGGTGATGGACCTGCAGTGGCATGAGTTTGAGGATCCTAATGGCCGGTTTGAGGTCCCCACGGAGGGCCCTGCACTCTACAGGGTCTACGTCAAGGCAGATGGATACGTGCCAGGTATGCTGGATGCAGTGGATCTGGGCACGGACGCAGGGGTGTTCATCCAATTGGCACGTGGTGGGGGCATAAGGGGCAGGGTCGTAGACCGGGATGGCCGGCCGGTCAATGGTGCAACGGTGGTGCCGGTGTTCGGTCGGCAGATCATCGGTCCTGGCCAGGAGCAAGGGCTCTCCTTGAGGGACTATCGGGCCATTAGCTCAGATGGACAGTTCCTGATCGAGCACCTGCCTGCTGGGATATATGCGATCCAGATCCAGCATCCTGGGTTTGCGACAGCGGTGTTAGAAGGCCTTGAGGTGATGGAGGGAAGGCAGACGGATGGGCCGACCGTCACGCTTACAGAAGGGGCCATGGTAGAAGGTCTAGTCTTCGATTGGGCAGGCCAACCTAGGCCAAATCTCACGGTAAGGTTTAGCGATGCAGAGACCTCTTATGATCAGGACCAGGCAGATGCAGCGGTGTTGGCAGTGGTCCAGACCGACCAGGATGGCCGCTACCGTGTGGAGCATCTGCCGCAGTCTGCCTGTTGGGTCCAATGGCAGGATGGCCAGTATTCTACAAGCCGACTGATCAGGCCTGTTGAAGGGAAGAACACAAGATTGGACCTTGGTCTGGGGGCGAGGTTGACCGGTGTGGTGGCGATGAAGGGGCAACCGAATCCAGGGCAGGCGGTCCTGTTAGCCGACCCTACGAGCCCTAGGCTAGGCCATTTTGCCCAGAGGACCCTTTGTGCAGAGGATGGTAGGTTCACGTTCTTTGGTGTCCCTGCTGGTAGATACGGGCTGTATGCACAAGGAAACATGGATCCAGCTAGATGGGTCCTGCTGGCGGTGGTGGATGTGGAGGAGCAAGGTGTGGATCTGGGCACGTTGCCTGGCCGGATGGCATCTGTTGAGGTCGGTTTGGCTGGGTCTGCCGCAGGTCCAGAATGGAAGGTTTATCTGAGGCAAGGTCAAGGTCTCTTGGGCCAGTTGTGTGGACAGATTGATCAGTCCCAAGGGCAGGCACACTATACCATAGATTGCTTGCTGCCCGGCGAGTATACGCTGGTTGCAGAGGACCCCACTGGCACAAGATATGTGACAAGGCCCATTGTGATAGAAAAGGCAGAGGTCCACCAGGTCGTGTTGGAGGTGCCTGCTGGCAACAGCAGCATCAGCGGCATGATCCTGGGGCAGATCGATAGGCCTTTGTACCTGAATAACGGCCAGTCTGGCCTTTGGGTAAGGATCGATCCTAAGGATGGCTATTACAACATAAGGGGTCTGCCTGCAGGCACATACACGGTAGGCAACCTGTTCTTGCAAGAGCAGCTTCCTCTGGCCAGGTTCGAGCTTGCGCCAGGCCAGAATCGGATCTTGGACCTGAATCCCCTCAGATGGCCTGGTCTGGGACATGGCCTGCTATCTGTTCAGGTCAGCACAACAGAGGGTCTGATGGTCAAGGATGCCTCTGTCTGGCTGGATGGCAAGGAAACGAGGATAGGGCCTGTGTACAAGACGGATACAGAATATGTGTTTGTCGCACCTGCAGGCCGTTATGAACTTTGGGTCACTGGCCCTGGCCTTACAACCGCCCACAGGCAGGTAGTCATACAGGCCAATGATCTATTGGCGGTCTTCCCAGTTCGACCTGTGGTACAGGTCGTCCTGGATCATGCACAAAACCCCTCTAACGAACCCTGAAGCTCGCAAGGCCTGCATGGATGTAGGTCTTGCGAGACTTCATGGTCTCTTGCCTACTGCTTGTAGAAACCTGATACGTCCAGTTCCTTGTCAGTGATATTGTATTGCCTCCGAGCAGACTCTGGTATATCTGCCAGGGCCAGCTTTGCCCTGTATGCATACTCGCTGCCTGGGAACTCATTTATGATCTGACGACAGTATTGTACCATCTGCCCGTAGGTCATGCCAGGCAGGCGTCCCATCTTCCTGCTGGTTACTACCATCTGCCAGAGTTGCTCAGCACGGGTCGTCTGTTCCTCGGTCAAGGGTCTGAAGACCAATTGAGGCTGCACGGTTGTAGGCTCATTTGGCTGCTGTACTGGGGCATTGAGCCGTTGTTCATCCTGCTGCCAGACCTGCTCGATTGTAGGGTTGGATTGCGATTGGGCTGCCGGCCTGTTTTTGCCTAGCCAGTTGGCCCCTACTACGACGATCACAATCAATATGACCACGATCCCTGCTATCTTCAGCCACGTCGTATCCATGCCAGGTCCCTCCAAGGTACCTGCCATATTATAGCACCATCATTAAAGGGGTCTATGCAGTAAAGCGGAGGGCCTTGATAGACGATAGGTTTAGCAGATGTATTGCCATAAGGGCCTACACACATGACCAGTACCCTTAGGATGACATGCCTGATAATCTTTCTTGCGGTGGGCCTACTGAGCTGCGGTACCATCGGTTACAAGCTCATAGAGGGATGGGGCCTTCTGGATGCCCTATACATGACCGTCATCACCGTATCTACGGTAGGCTTTACCGAGGTCCACCCACTGTCTGCCAGGGGTCGGGTCTTTACCATCTTGCTGATAGGGGTAGGTCTTGTGGGGGTCAGTGCTGTGGTCACGTATGGTGCCAAGCTGTTATTGGATGCTGGGATCAGCAATGCATTAGGGAGGAAGCGTATGGATAGGAAGATAGCGGGGCTAAAGGATCACTATGTCGTCTGCGGATTCGGGCGGATCGGAAACATTATTTGTGCGGAACTTCAAAGGGCTGGTATCGAGTTTGTCATCATAGAGAAGGACCCAACCCTGGTCCAGGCCGCGGATTGCCTGGGTTATCTGGTGGTTGAAGGGGATGCCACATCCGATACCTCGCTGAGGGCAGCGGGCATAACCAAGGCCAGAGGTGTCATTGCAGTGCTCAATAGCGATGCTGACAATCTCTTTATCTCCCTGGCCGCGCGAGAGATGAACCCGGATATCAAGATCATAGCAAGGGGGGAGGAACCCGCCACAGAGAACAGACTCTTACGTGCAGGGGCAGACGTGGTGGTCTCTCCGCTCAAGCTCGGAGGTCAGCAGATCGCCAGGATGGTACTCGAAGGCCACGCAAGGCTCGAGCAACCATTGATTGTCTCATAGCCTCACACAAGGTGCATCAGATACCTGCCGGCTGAGCGTTGCCTTTGCAGCAGTATTGCTGTATCTATTCCTCTGGTACCCAGTTGGATATTGAAAGACCATAGACTGCAGGGGGCAAACCATGCTATGGAACCACCATCTGATCAGCCTAGCTGGATGTGTCATCATGGCGATATCGTATCCGATGTGCCTTGGAGGACCCTTGAGGGCCAAGATCACACCCCCAGGTCCTGGTCCTGTGGTGGCGTTTGAGCTTGGTAGCCGTACCAGGCCAGATGGCCTGAGGCTGGATGTGGACTCGAACTCAATCCTATTAGATGGCAGGCCATGGCTTGCGGTAATGGGTGAGTTTCACTACAGCCGCTATCCAGAGACTGAATGGCGACGGGAATTGTTGAAGATGAAGGCAGGTGGTGTGGATATCGTCGCAACGTACGTGTTCTGGATACATCACCAGCAGGAAGAAGGTCAATTTGACTGGTCTGGCTGCCGCGATCTGAGGGCCTTTATTAAGACTGTGGGCCAGACGGGACTTCTTGCACTTGTGCGATGTGGACCTTGGTGCCATGGGGAGGTACGCAATGGGGGTTTCCCTGATTGGCTGTTGGATAGGGGTTGGAGGTTAAGGTCCGATGACCCAAACTATCTCGAAAAGGTCAGGATCCTTTATGGTCAGATCGCATCTCAACTAGAGGGCCTGCTTTGGAAGGACGGGGGTCCAGTGATAGGTATACAACTGGAGAATGAATATGGTGGACCTGCTGAACACCTGATTACCCTCAAGGATATCGCTCGCAAGGTAGGCCTTGAAGTCCCGCTCTACACACGCACAGGCTGGCCTTCGCTAAGGACGCCTATACCATTCGGGCAGATCCTGCCCCTCTATGGCGTATATGCAGAGGGATTCTGGGATAGACAGATCACCCCAATGCCCGGCAATTATTGGGCAGGCTTCCATTTTTCTACACTGAGGGCCGACCGAAATATTGCCAATGATTTGCTAGGCAACCGCCAGGCAAGCGATCCTCCGGATGTTGCCATGTACCCCTATCTTACCTGTGAGATAGGCGGAGGCATGATGAATAGCTATCATCGCCGTGTACTGATAAGGCCTGAAGATATCGAGTCGATCAGCCTAGTGAAACTAGGCTCCGGTAGTAGCCTCTTGGGTTACTATATGTACCACGGGGGTGTCAATCCTGATGGCCTGACAACACTTATGGAGTCCCAAGATACCCGTTACACCAATTACAACGACATGCCTGTCAAGAACTATGACTTTCAGGCACCGCTTGGCCAGTATGGCCAGGTCCGGCATCATTATCACCTCTTGAGAAGATTACATCTATTTGTACACGACTTCGGCCAGCAACTAGTACGAATGAAGACATTCCTCCCTGATGACAGACCGAAGGGCAAGGACGATCTGGAGACGGTGCGGTGGGCAGTAAGATGTGATGGCAGGTCTGGTTTTGTGTTTGTGAACAACTACCAGAGGCTTGCAAGGATGCCTGCTAAGGAAGGGGTCTGGTTCGAATTGGACCTGCCTATCGGTCAACTGAGGTTTCCCGACAGGCCCTTTACTGTGCCTGCTGACATGTGTTTCCTCTGGCCCTTCAACCTCCAGCTTGGCCCTATCAAGCTAATCTGGGCCACGGCCCAGCCCATCTGCTGTCTAGATCTAGGAGATAAGCTGGTATTCTTCTTTGCAAAGACAGATGGTGTGCCTGCTACCTTCGCGTTTGAAAAGGCCACAGAACTGCAGGTCCTTTCGGGCAAGGTAGAGGAATCGGAGGAGGCAGTGCTGGTAAAGGATGTCATGGCAGGCAGGTCTATTGCAATGAGGGCCCTGGCCGGCAATAGCGCGGTGCAGATCGTACTGCTTGATAGTAAGGACTCCCTTGGGATCTGGAAGGCCCAATGGGACGGACGGCAGAGGGTATTCATCTCTGATGCAAGACTCTTGTTCGATGGCGAGATACTGGAACTTGAATCAGAAGATAAAGGGCCCTTGTCTGTGTGCATCTTCCCTGGCCCAGATCGACTAAGATGTGGCGATCAGACCATTGAACCTGCTAGTAGGGGTATATTCGCCGAATTTACCTGCAGGCTTGGGGATCGGGTCGTGCCTCTACCTTCGATACAGAAGGTACAGGATGCACGTGGCCTGCGAAGGATAAGGATCGGCAGCCGTGGTGTTGCGGCAGCACCAGATGATGCGGCGTTCGAGGATGCAGCGGTCTGGCTGGTCAAACTTCCTGATCACTTGGACCTAGACCTTGATCCAATACTCCGCATAGTCTACGTTGGCGATGTTGCTAGGGTAACCCTTGATGGGCGTTTGTTGATCGATGACTTCTTCAATGGATCGTCCCTGGAGATCGGCTTGGCCAGATATGGTCATAAGATCCTGGAAGGTCGGCTGGAGATAGCGATACTGCCTCTTCCAAGGGATGCACCCATATACTTCTCTGACCCAGGATTGGCAATTCAAGGCCAGGGGCTGCCAGCCCAGATAAAGGACATAAGACTGGTCTACAGGAGGCGTTGTCAACTTATAGCCAGGTAGGTCCCCTGTCATTGGTGGCGTTTGCCGCAACTTGACTGCAGAAGATAAGAACTTATAATGGCTGTGCCCTTGATTTGGAAAGGCTCATATGATGGCTACTATGCTATTACGCAGTGATGTGCCGGGCCTTGTACCGAGGCGAGGCAAGGTCCGTGATATATACGACCTCGGCAAGGAGCTTGTCATCGTCGCCACAGATCGCATCAGTGCGTTTGATGTGGTCATGGCAAATGGGATCCCAAACAAAGGCAGGATACTCACCCAGCTATCCAAGTTCTGGTTTGATTTCTTGGATGGGCTTGTGGGCCACCATCTCCTGACAGACAGGATCGATCAGATGCCCGCACCCTTCAATCGCCATCGGGAGTTGGAAGGCAGGACGATGCTGGTCAAGAAGGCCAAGGTCCTGCCTGTGGAGTGCATCGTAAGGGGCTATCTTGTGGGCTCTGGCTGGAAGGAGTACAAGGCCACTGGCACGGTCTGTGGGATCAGGCTGCCGGCAGGCCTGAGGCTTGCAGACAAACTTCCAGAGCCGATATTCACGCCTTCGACAAAGGCAGAGCAGGGCCAGCATGACCAGAACGTCAGCTTCCAGCAGTGTGTCGATATGGTTGGCAGGGAGACCGCAGAATTCATCCGGCAAAAGAGCATAGAGATCTTCGCCAAGGCTGGCCGGTATGCCGCATCCAGGGGCCTTTTGATAGCAGATACCAAGTTTGAGTGGGGTATCGCAGATGATGGCCGGATCATCCTTGTCGACGAGGTCCTCACGCCCGATTCATCTAGGTTCTGGCCTGCAGATAGGTACCAACCTGGCCGAGATCAGGAGAGCTTCGATAAACAGTTCGTCCGGGACTATCTTGAGCGGATCGGTTTTGACAAGTCAGGACCTGGTGTGGTATTGCCGGACGAGGTGGTCCAGCAGACCGCGGCTAGGTACCTGGAGGCGTACCAGCGGCTGACAGGCAGGGTCTTTTCAGGCTAGGTCCTTCGCTTGGCCAAGAAGATAGTCAGGTTACATGTGGTCCAATTGGTGGCCCTGTCCGGCGTGCACATGCT
>JARYLO010000092.1 GCA_029907605.1 Sedimentisphaerales bacterium | reverse complement strand
GACTCTGGCACAAGCAAGACCGTCTTGACCTGACCTACAAGACCCTCAGGCAACCTTGGATCAGAACCATCTAGACAATAGTAGATCTGACCAGTGGCATTGGGGTTGGTCATGCCCAACATGGCCCCTGCGCGGGCATAACCACCATGTTGTGCCTTGCTATCTATCAGGAATACGGGGGGCTGGACGTTCGGATACCAACTACGCTGGCGGAGCTGGTCTAGGACCGTATCGGTCCTGGTGGCAAAGTATTGGTTGATGAGTCTATCGACCTCCTTTTCCCAATCCCTGCGGGTATATGGCCGGTTCGGACTCTTTGCATCCCCCCACCTGGCAGATTCACCAACTATCGCCCCATATATCTCCAAAGCCCTGTCCATATAGCGCCTTATGGTTGCCTGTTTGGTAAGGGCGCCATCATTGAAGAACTGCCGATAGATGTGATCTGCAAGCAACATCTTGAAGTTCTGGTTGGCGGCAAATCTATCCATCAGGTAGTGCGGGTTCCATACGCCTACCACCGGCACACGATTGACCGTTGGCTCTTCCAAGGCCCATTCTGTATCCCATGGGACCACCAAGAACGGACTGGATGGCTGTCTGGTTCTGACCACATAGAAGTTCCGAGGTGTGTAGGAATCACCAAGGAATACAGGTGCATCCCTACTGCCTGTATAGTAGATCATCAACATGTAGTCGATCATGGTATCTACGTCGATGTACTGAAGGGCCTGTTTGTAAACCTCTTCATTGGCTACGCCCTTGTCTGCAGTTGCAAATAGATCCTGCCAGGCCTGCCTGACCTTCTGCTCATCACCCGCCACAAACTCCATGACCGTGCTCGCACCCATCCCGCTTGGGGCCTCGAGCATGTCATAGTCCTCGGGGTTGCCGCCAAGTTGATCTGCAGCAAAGTTCTCATCTGGCCTCTCGGTCATGATATAGAGGCCCCAGTAGAGGCCGTTTATGTAGACCTGGATCGGCCTGCCATGCGGGGTGAGGCGGCCCATATCCCTAATGGTATCCCTGGCGAATGCATCCCGCAGATAGTCCGCATTGGGGTAGCCGCTCATCCCGCAATGACCGGTCCAAGAGTAATTCCATATAGAACGTAATGGCAGGGTGTTGAAGGACCTAACCTCCGTATCAGGGAAGAATGGGTACTCTATCTTCGAGACCCCGTATCTGGATCTGAATATGATCCGCAGGGCATTCTTCGGGTTGTTGCTGCGGCTATAGGGCCCCCCATGGATCCTTATCCCCGCACTGGCACCCAAGTGGCCGCCTGTGGCTGGGTCTATCCATTCGAAATTGCATGCACGTTCCCATTGTGAGCCTGTCTGTGTTGGATTCGAGTAGATCCCCGAAGGGCCAAAGAAGTCGGCATTAGGTATGACGATACAGACTGAAGGGGTGGACATCAGGTCTTCCTTGATCTCAGCCGCATATTCTGGATCATCTACTACCCTTGGGTCCATTGCGTAGTCAGCATTCCGCGAACCCCATCTATTGGGAAAGCCCACGGGATTGGCAGGCTGTCTGATCACATCGTCGGGAAATATATACGTGTGCGATTCCACAGGGGAGTCCAACCATCCTGCCTTGATGGCGACCGCTCTGATGCAAGTAGTACGGCTGACCTGTATAGGCCCTGTGTAGACCTGACCTACCCAAGTAACCTGGCCCTTCGAATCGGTGACCTTGGAGTGTGGGGTGTCGCCATTTGTGGTATACCATATCTGGGCCCCTGGTGTGTCGCAGGTCAGGGTAACGAAGATAGGGCTATCATAGAAACCCCTAACAGGGCTGAAGTTCACACCCTCAACCACGCCTGCAACCCCTTGCTTGTTGGCAGCATATGGGGAGGGCAAGGTCATGTACTGCCACTGATCCTGACCATCAGGCCATCGGCCATAAGAGACGTCGGGGACCTGTCTTCCGAATCTGACGCTGTCTACCAGGACCCCATCAGGGGTATAAAGGGCTATCAACTCCCCGCCAGATGAAAGCCTAAAACTGGCGTGCAGCTCCTCGCTGCTGGCCTGGCCATCCACCCAGATCACCAGATAACCCTTGGCCGGTATGGTCGTCAATATCGGATCCCCAGCAGGCACCTGCCACTTGGTAGGCTCACCCAGGTCATCGGTCAGGTACCAGCCTGCCAGGTCTATGGGTTGGTCAGTAGTGTTGTATAGCTCTATCCAGTCGTCGAATTCTAGGTTCTCATCGAAAAAGACCCTGGTATTGGAGGCCATTACCTCATTTATTACTACTGTCCTTGTCCCTTGGGCATAGCACGCAGCCAGCCCTAAGACCATAGCTGCTATCAGTAACCTAGATCGCATCTGACACCCTTCCTTATGTAGTTAGCCATTCGAAGCACACACCGTACCCTTTATTTCTTGTATTCTACCATTTCTCACCTCTTGCGGTCAATGAAGGTGGACAATGCCGAAGGCGCCGTTAGTCAACCGGCGGAACGCCAGGCTGAGAAGTTGCCAAGTGGTTGTACCCCTGCCATCGCTAGCTATACTAGGGACCCAGATGACACAAGACACAGACTATTGGGATAAGGTACACCTGAACAGGCTTTCAAGCACTAGATACCTGACCCTGACCAGATCAAAGACAGGATCGTGGCTCAGGATGCTGGCCAGACCTTACAGCGATTATCTGATATGGGACGTCTTGTTTCCAAGATACCTACCCAAGACTGCTGGACTGAAGCTAGTTGAGCTAGGTAGTGCCCCAGGATTCAACCTTGTGAGGTTGAACCACCGATTCGGCTACATCCCTTATGGCATAGAACGCTCGGAACATGGGGTGAGGCTGAATCAACGGGTCTTTCTAGAGAATGGCCTACCCCCGGAGAATGTAATCCAAGCTGACATCCTATCCCATAGTCTGCGAATAAGGTTTAAGGATTCCTTTGACATAGTCCTGTCTGCTGGCCTGATAGAACATTTCGATAGGCCTGACCAGGTTGTCAGTGTCCACCTTGATCTGCTGGCAAAAGGAGGATACCTGGTTGTCAGCATCCCGAATCTCTCAGGCATCAATCGGAAACTGCAGGCCTTCTTTGATCGAGATGTGCTGCAGATGCATAACACGGCAATCATGGAAAAGGCTAGATTTATGCGTTTGTTCCCACCAAGCGCCGTCCAGACGGTATTCTGTGACTACATTGGGACACTCAACCTCAGCCTCTTTGCCACGAGGAAGGGGCAGCTTCGCAAGGGGATACTGATGCTAGCAAAGGGACTCCAAATACTGCTGAACATGGCCCTGCGGACAGTACTTGGACCGAAAGGCTACGAATTGCCTTGTGCTAGTCCCTATCTAGTCTTCATCGGAACCAAGATAGGATGATCCCCTTTGTCTATTCGTTGACCCCACGCAGGCCCAATATAGCTGAACCACTGCCCCGATGGCGGCCAATAACAGGCGATTGGTAAATAAGACCAGGCTCATTACGATCGCCGAGGAGGCCGACACACCGTAACCGGCCATAGAGCCTACCAATGTGGCCTCCCTTATCCCAAATTCTGCAACAGATATCGGCATCCTACCCAGTATGAATATGGCTGAACATTGCCAGAAATAGAGCCCAAAAGGCACACTAATCCCTGCGGCCTTTGCAGCAAGCCAGTAGATGATCGTACCTATGCCAGTATTTGCCAAGAGACTCAGTCCCAGTGCGGTCAGATGAAATGCCCAACCTGCGGTCTGAAAATGGGCCAATTGGTCAAGGATCCTGGTGCCATGGTCTTTTATGACCCTTGGCGTAGGCTTAAGAAAAAGGCCAAAGGCCCTTGTAAGGCGTGGCCCAAGGCGACCATGCAGGACCAATAACCCAATGGTAATCAAGAAGGCAATCAAGGCAGTGCCACTGATCCAGATGGCTATTCTCTGTGGCGGGGTTACAGTGAGTATGGCAGCTATTCCTGCAATCAAGATCACCAGTGTGGTAGTAAACTGGTTGTATACCATACTTGTAAGTGCGTTTGTGCCCTTGCCCGTCTGCTGCCTGAGCATCAGCCACTTGGCAGACAGATCCAACATCCCTGGCAGGACCATACCATAGAGGGTTGTGACCGCGCTGATGGCAAATAGCCTCCAGGTTGATACAGCACAGTCCTGCCTTGCCATTATCAGCGATAGCTTGAACGATAGTACCCAATACGACAGAATCGCCAAAGGCCAGATAGGCAGAAGATAGATCCAGCGAGCCTGCACCAAGGCATGCCTCAGCTCACTAAGTTCTATTTGCCTGAATACCCAGGCCAGCAGCAAGACGGTGACAAGCACCTTGAGGATGATACGGATGGCCCTAGACATGCCACCACTCATTGCATCCACCTCTTGAACCATCTATTGAACATGATCACCGACCAGAAGAGCCTCGAATAGTCAGATCGCCCAGACTGGTGCTGCTGCCATGCCTGCTCTAATATCGAACGATCGTATAACCTGATATCAAGGTCATCAAAGACCTCTTTGAATGCCAGGTCCCTGAGCTCTTGCCTAAGGTATTGGGCCAAAGGTACACCAAACCCTTGCTTTCTACGATAGATGATCTGCCGTGGGAGCAGGCCCTCCACCGCCTTCTTGAGCACATATTTTTTCTGCAGGCCAGAGATCTTGAACCTACTGGGGATAGAGGCTGCCAACTCGACCAACTCCAGGTCCAGGAAGGGCACCCTGGCCTCAAGGCTTACAGCCATGGAGGCCCGGTCCTCCTTGGTCAGCAGACATTCAGAAAGGTAATGGTTGGTGTCGAAGTTCAGCACATTGGTAAGTGTATCATCGTAACAGAAACAATCCTTCAACCACCGGAACCGCTCCAGATCCATCTGCCATTCCGTCTTATTGCGAAACATGTAGCTAAACAGCGTAAGATAGACCACAGAATCCGCCCTCTTGGGCCCCAAGAATGCCCTGAGCTTATTAAGTAGGTCTGAACCTATGGCAAGATTGATCGCACTTACAAGCAGATCGATAAGATGCTTCAACAGACCTGGTAAATGATTTATCCGCAGCAGGAATCCTATCTGGAGATGCCTGGGGTAACCTGCAAACAACTCGTCACCGCCTGTGCCAGAGAGGGCCACGGTAACATGCTTTCTGGCAACTCGGCTGACCAGACAGGTCGGGATCATAGATGGATCTGCGAAGGGCTCGTCATAGAAATAAGGCAACTGCTCGATCAGTTCCCTGACTGTAGAGGCATCAAACTGGATCTGGTGGTGGACCGTGTTGAATAGACCAGAGACGATCCTGGCATATGGAGATTCGTCATATCCAGGTCTGTCAAACTTGATAGAGAAGGTGTTGAGTTCTTTGACATGTGGGCGCATCAAGGCAACAATAGATGAGCTATCCAGCCCACCTGAGAGGAATGCCCCCAGTGGCACGTCGCTGATGAGCTGTTCATATACGGCCTGTGAAAGCCCGGCCCTGACAGCCATTGATGCATCTTCGACAGTCATGGAATCATCCGGGCTGTATCTCAATTGCCAATACCTACCTTGCTCGGCGATCCTGGCGGTCTTTAGGTCATAGATCAGGTAACTCCCCGGCAGCAGCTTCTTGACCGATTCCAGTATGGATTGGCCCACAGGGGTGTTGCCGAATAGCACGTAGTAATCTAAGGCCTGTTGGCAGATCTTACGGGGCACATCTGCCTCAAAAAATACCTTTAGTTCCGAACCAAAAATAAATCTTGTGCCTTCGCTGTAGAAATACAGCGGCTTTATGCCAAGATGATCCCTTGCAAGGACTAGGCATTGGTCCTTAGCATCCAGGATGCAGAAGGCAAACTGACCCCTTATCCGTTGCAACAGCCCCATGCCCCACTGTTCGTATCCATGTACGAGAACCTCAGTATCACTTCTGGAGCGGAACATATGGCCGCACCGTTCCAGTTGCGACCGGAAGGATTGGAAGTTGAATATCTCGCCATTGAATACCACACAGACAGTACCATCCTCGTTGTACATCGGTTGCTTGGCATTGTCAGATAGATCTATGATCCTCAATCTCCTATGGCCAAGTGATACGCCATTGGCTACATGGTATCCCTCCTGCTCTGGGCCCCTGTGGGTAAGCAGTGCCGTCAGTCGGCTGATCAAGGTCCGGTCTTGCCAATTGAATCCAACAATCCCACACATACACTAGCTTCCCACAGAGTATGATCTAGATGCCTCGACTGCCAGCGGACCTATATCAAGGCCAATCACCTCACTGCTGCCGCAGCCAACATCCATGGCGGTCCTCCTGGAAAGATCTCTGACGAGCCCATACGGGCAAGCCTTTGTGTTCAGTACGCTTCTTGACCTATTGCCCTTGAGAATGCCAGCCAATTCTTGCCAAAGATAAACCTATGCATCATATGACCTAACTATGCCTGAAATAAGTCTCTTGTATATCTGGATGACCTTGGCGATATCATGGGTCCTTTCTGCATACCTTCTTGCCTGTAGACCCATCTGAATATACCGATCATCCTCCAGGATCCATCTCAACCCTTCAACAAGTCTGCCTATGGATCCACAGGCACACAGGCCGATACCTTCCCTTGATATGATACTATCTGGATCTACCAAGAGGGACAGGACAGGTACGGCCTGTGCCCATGCATGGATGAATGTGTTCGGGAAGCCCTCTGATCTACTAGTATTCACAAGTACCTTTGCCCTCCTGAAATAGCAACTGGCCTGCCCAAACGGCACACGCTCGATGAACTCCAGATTCCCTATGGCCTTGGCCCTTCGGACCAGGTTCTCATATGCATTATCACCTGTGGCCTTCTGGCAGATCATGACAAACTGCTGTTCTGGCAGGCGTCTTGCCAGATCGATGAAGATCTGCGGGCCCTTGATCGCATCACTTCTGCCTACCCACAGTACACAATCCCGCTGGGCTGTCTGCAATGGGTCAAGCCTGTGGGCGTTTGGCACCACCTGTACCGCCGCTAGACTCAATCGCCTCAATCCATCTGCAGCCTGCTGCGTCTGGGCCAGGACGAGATCAGCGGATCTCAAGGCCCGCTTAAAGAGCCAACCAGTAAATGGGTGATCCTGGAAGAAGGCCCGATCGTATTCTATGCCACTGGAGGTCCTGTATACAAAGGCCCTTCGGTGGACCCTGCAAAAGGCCACGACAAGTGGCACGCCTGGGGATATGGTCTTTATCATGTACACATGGGAGTTGGCCAGCTTGAGGGCTCGCCACAACTGTAAGGCCGCAACCGATTGGCTGCCACTTAGATCTATGCCCTTGACAAGTTGCACCGCCTCTCGCATCTCAAGGGCATCCTGGCCATAATCACCTACAATCACGGTTACGGCAAGATCGGGGTCCTTTGCCAATTCTGTTGCCAGGAAATAGATATCTACCTCTGCCCCGCCGAATACGGCCTCCACAGAGGTATTGAATACAGGGTATGCCTTTGGAGCAACCATGCATATCCTGACAGGACCTTGCAACTGTTTCATCTGCCGCCACACCGTAGGTTTCTATGCACCCAATAGTTAAAGATAAATATCAGCCACAACTGTCTTGCCCAGTCCTTGTGGCCAGCTAGGTGCTCGGCCAGCATCTGCCTGACCATTTGGAGATCGAGCATCCCATGGTCGAGATACTCATCAGAGCCTATGTAATCCTGGATCCATTGGCTGGACCTGATCCATCTTGATATAGGTGAAGTAAACCCCCGTTTGGGCCTATGGATGATCCGCCAAGGCAGGTACCTGTGGGCAATACGCCTCAGGAGCCACTTGGTCTGCAGGCCCCTCAGCAAGAACTCAGGCGGCAGGGAAAGTACCAATGGAACCAACCTATAATCAAGAAACGGCACGCGTACCTCAAGCGAATGGAGCATGGAGGCAAGGTCTACCTTCTTAAGGATATCCTCAGGCAGATAGTAACGGATATCTGCAAGTTGAAGCGCAAGTAGTCCCTCGGCCCTTGGTAACTCCAGCAATTGCCCTGCTGGCAAGAAGGCATCCCTCAGCAACTCCTTTCTGGCAACATCATTGAATGTGGCCATCCAATCCAAATGCCTGCGGATTGGCTCTTGGCCGAAATCCCGCAGGAACCTCTTGGCCTTGAAGACAGATGTAACCTTACGCTCCGAATCCGGCAGCAATCCAACAACGGGCCTGATAGAGCGGATCAGGCATGCAGGCAGGATGGCGGCAATCTTGTATGCCTTATATGTATCATATCCCCCGAAGACCTCATCGCCACCATCCCCAGAAAGGCATACGGTCACCTGACTACGCGCAACCTTTGATAATAGGTATGTGGGAAAGACCGATGAATCCCCAAACGGCTCATCCATCGCATCACATACGGCCCTTATGACCGATTCATCGAGGTCCATGATCTGGTAGTGATGATCGGTCCCAAGCCTTGCAGAGACGATCTTCGACCAGTGCAGCTCACTGTAAGAGGCATCAGGAAAACCAACAGAGAAGGTCTTAAAGTCCTTCTGGTCCTTGCTGATGATAGCAGATATCAATGAAGAATCAAGACCTCCAGAAAGAAAGCTACCTACAGGTACATCTGCTATGAGCCGCAATCGGACTGCATCAGCTAATATGTCTCCAACCTGCTCGATTCGATCCCGCAGAGGTATTGACCTGCAATTCTCAATCTGGTCGCAGATCTCATAATAGCAACTGGTCTGCAGCCTGGATGATCCCAGGTCAAAAAGGATGTTGTGGCCTGGAAGGAGCTTGCGGATGCCAGCCAATATGGTAAGATCGCGGCCGATATATTTCTGATAGAAAAAGAGGTTAACCGCCTCCAGATCGATCTTCTTATCAATGCCATGCGCTAGGATGGCCTTGAGCTCTGAGGCAAATATAAACCTTTGGCCGTCGAAATAGTAGTAAAGGGGCTTTATCCCAAACCTGTCTCTAGAAAGGAAGAATCTTCTTGCCTTTGGGTCATAGATGCAGAATGCCCACATCCCATTGAATCTCTGGACACACTGCGGCCCCCACCTGTCAAATGCAGCTGCTATGACCTCGGTGTCAGTATCGGTACTGAAATGATGGCCTTCGGTCTGCAACTGCCTGCGAAGCTGCCGAAAGTTGTATACCTCACCGTTGTGTACTATCACCAAGCCCCTATATTGCATGGGCTGATGGCCTAATTCAGAAAGGTCCAATACGGCCAGCCGCCTGTGCGACAGGCTCACCTGCCCATCGCAGAACACACCTTGGTCATCAGGACCACGATGCCGCATGATCTGGGCCATCCTTTCTGCCAAGGCCTGATCCGGCCAGTTGAACCCTGCTATTCCACACATGGTCCTATCTCAGGCTGGCACCAGCACGACCTCTCCTTGCCAAGACCTCTTGGTAGAGATCTACGTATTGGCTGGCCACCGCGGGCCAAGAGAAGGCCTCTGCCCTTCTTCTGGCTGCAACAGCCATGGCGGCCATCCTTTCTTTATTAGCCGCAAGATGCTTTACTGCATTCGCAAAGGCAAATGGATCTGCTTGGCGGACCACGATACCGTTATCGGCGATCAACTCCAGGGTCCCTTCGCAATATGTCGTCACTATAGGTAGGCCGCTGGCCATCGCCTCGAGCATGGCATTGCTCATCCCTTCCTGTGAGGTCGCAGTGACATAGATGTCGTGCCTGCGATAAAGGTCAGGCATCTTCTCTGCATCGACGCGGCCGGTGATATCCACCATCCCTGATAGTCCCTTTGCAGCTACCTTGCGGCGAAGGGCGTCTTCCAGCGGCCCTCCGCCAACGACGGTCAATCTTGCATCCAGGCCGAGCTCCTTGAGGATCCCAACGGTCTCTATCAATAGGTCGATCCTCTTGGTCATGGAAAGCCTGCCTACGGTCAATAGTCTCAATGGGTAACTGGGCCGTAGGCCACCTGAAGGGAAGAAGCGATCTAGGTCAACACCATTTGGTATTACCCGCATATCCGCCCCAGGCATAAAGGCAAGGGCCCTATCCTTTAGGCCTTGGCTATTGGCAACAAGGCCGCTGGCCTTCCGCCAGATCGCCCTGATCAAGGGCCCCAGTATCTTGTAGTCCAGGTGCAGCCTCGCATGACTACCAGGGACGTCGGAACCCCGCAGCGATATCACGTATGGCAATCTGCCCGCCCTCCAACAGAGATATCCTGTGGGAAACCCAAAGAATGCATGGGCAAGGTCATACCGCTGCTGCCTAAGGAGCCTGACGCAATATCTTCCCGCCTTCCTAAGCCAATCGAGCACCTCCAGTCTGGTCCAGTAGTGAAGGTCCTTCTTGGCTATCCCAACCTTGTAGACCCTTATATTGTCCGCAATGCCCTCTACCACCACCGCCCTGCCTGGAGCGGAGGTGAGCATATCGATCCTCACTGCACTATTTGAGGCCAAGCACCTCAGTATGTTCATGCTTGCAAGGCCACCACCTCCTCCTACAGGCGGGTACTCATAGTTGAGCATCAGTATGCGCATCAATAGACCAGGCGGTCAGGCCCTACTGGACCTTACGTTCAAAGATCAGATGGTCGCCAAAGCCAGCCACGTACCTATAGTTGGCCATCACATAATCCCGCAGCGGCTTCATGGCCAGGAAACGCTCGGCCTCATCGGGCCATTGGTCCGCGCGCTCCTTAAGCAATCGATAATAAGCCTGTTCATACTGGCTTACGATATTGGGATCAGGTGGGATCGGCCCCTTTTGCTGTATCGTAGGCCAAAGCTCCAATGGAGGCCTAGGCGGATCATAGGGGAAGTGCCTGTTGTGGGTATCAACGATGAATCTCGGAGGACGCATTGAAAAGGATTCGATAAGATCGCCTACCACCTTTGCCAGGACCTTTGGCGGATATACGTGCATCTCGCTTGTACAGGCCACAGGGGATGCACTGAATCGCTGTGATCTAAGATAGATCCCTGGTATCCAGCCCCAAACATAGATCCTATCCTCAGGGCTGGAGTGCATGCGTATGTAGTCTGCCACCTGTTCCCAAGGATATACAAAGCCACCCAGCTTCTTCTGCCTGATCTCCTCCCACCTCTGGACGTAACCGCGGTTCCTGGCTCCATAGGGACGGCCGGTTGCAGGGCTCCTCTTGACCCCTGCAATTAAGGTAAAGGCCATAATGGCCATGACGATCAAGCCTGCAAGGCCGGCGATATTCCATGCAGGCCTATGATAGATGGCCTTCTGTCGGATATGGCTATAAAGGCCTATTGTATAGCTGCCCAACATGGCAGCTGAGGCGTTCAATGGGAGATAGTACTGCTCATAGGGCCTAGGGCTGACCCAGACCAGGGCCATGTCTAAC
>JARYLO010000091.1 GCA_029907605.1 Sedimentisphaerales bacterium | reverse complement strand
AACACCATAGATCTCATCCTGACTGAGGTCTGAAAACCTCCTACAGACGAACTCAGACTCTTGAGGGGACACAAAGCCGCCATAATTGGCGATCCACATAGTATGGTTTTGCGCAAACCTGAACCATGTCCTCTCTGCAGCCAGTCTAAACCTGCCCAGCCCCCTCTGATTGGGCAGCTCGTACCTGAAGGCCACACCATCATCATAGGCCCTCACCACAAGATCAAACCTCCTCAGTGGTGCCACCGTCTCCTGATATGTCAGCCTCAGTTCGTTGCAATGGTCCCTGACGACCTTGGACTTGCCGCAGACCCGCTGCCACTGCTGGTCTATCGTACGGATACCTTTGGTCTTCAGGGCAAGGCTCAGGCCCAGCGGCGGCCGATCAAGAAACTCCAGGCCGATAGGACTGTCTAGGATCACCTGCCTGCCATCAAACCATACTGCATAGTACAGCCTCAGGCCAGGCGGACATGGGTCGAGCCTCTCATCAAGGCTCACCTCCACCCTCACATTGCCGTCAGGCGACCGGACCTCAACAGTCTGCCTGGCAACAGAAAGGCTGCTTAGCCCTGCAGTGATCAGGCAAAGGACGGTCTGGCAGACTCGACTGTTCACTGCCATCTTGTCAACCTCGTACAGGCAATACATCAAGATGGACCAACAGGCCCTCGTAACAACTCGACTGCAGCCCTTATGTGGTCCGGCCCAGTACCGCAGCAGCCCCCTAGGATACTGACACCTTCGTAGAAGATCCGTTGTAAGGTCAGGGCAAACTCGTTGGCAGTTACCTTCCAAGTGGGCCTATCGTCTTGCTGTAGCTCTGCCTTGCCTGCATTGGGCTCAGCGATCAATCTTATCCGATCCCCTGCAGACCTGACGGCCCCCACAAACTCCTTGGCTAAGGCCACATACTCCTCAAGGCTAGCAGAGCCGCAGTTAAAACCTACAGCCTGTATGCCCCGGCCGACAAGTGCGCTGACCATCGAGCCCACATCAACCCCCATCATGGTCCTAAACCCCCTTGCAGTAGCATCAAAGGCCATGGATACCAAGACAGGGACATCTGGATCGACCTGCCTTATCCCATCAACTGCAGCAAGGACCTCCTCCAGGCTGGTCATGGTCTCAATAATAAAGCCATCCACACCGGCAGCCAGCAGGGCATCCGCCTGTTGTGCGAAGGCAGACTGTAACTGTTCTACACTGACCGTGCCAAGCGGTTCGGGCAACTGCCCTGACGGCCCGATATCGCCCAACACGTACCTTTCCGGACCTGCGGCCCTCTTCGCAAGCACCGCAGCAGCGTGGTTGATCTGCCTGCACCTATCCTCCAGGCCATATCTGGCAAGTGCTATGGGGTTTGCCCCAAAGGTATTGGTGAGGATGGCATCAGCACCTGCGTTGATATAGTCTGCATGTATGGCCAGGATAGAATCCGGATCCTGGACACAGAGCAGATCAGGACATCTTTCAACCTTAATACCCCTGGCCATAAGCTGGCTACCCATCGCGCCATCCAGGATCAGTAGCTGGTCCATCCTTTGATCAAGCGACCTACGGATCATTAGCCATCCCTTCAGTGATCTGGATCACACGTTCAAAGCCATGTGGCTCGGGCATGCGGAAATACCTCTGCCTAAACTCCTCAGGATACCTGCGATGCATTATGGAGTTGAGGTTCAACCTCGCCCAACACCGAACACGGCCCTGATCATAGCTGACCAGGGAGATCCTCGAGGGGACAAAGAAGGCCTCTGTCAGCCGCTCATACCTTGCCAACTCCACAACCAGCTCCTGACGGCCAGATGGATCGAGGTATTCTATCCTGCGGACCCTACCTGTGCGAGGCTCCAACAAGACCCGCTTGGCGGGCCTGGCCTCCATGTCAAACCAACTCACCACCACCCTGCCAGACCGCCTCGACACTGCGATCCGGTTGGGATCCTCGCCTATAGATAGTAGACCTAGGGCCTCCAATATCACCCCTGGGTCCAAAGGGAGCCTGCCGTCAGGTCCTTCAGCCCAGTTGCCCCACCAGAATGTGTTCAATTGCGGCCTTATGCCCAGCCAATACTGCCTTTGATCACAGCCCAAAAAGACAAGCCCTCCTGGCCCTATCCCGGCCTGACCTTGCATATAAAGTTCATACGGGGGGTTCACGAAGAGATTCACAGGAAGACTAAGCCGCCAGGTCTTCCTAGGGCCTTCCACTATCCCAAACCTACACTGGCCATTCGCCCTGAACGGGACCGCCGCGTCCGACTGCCGCTGGAAGGCCTGTTTGATCGATCCAAGATCGGCCAGTTCCGCTCCAGGCTGCACAACCTGTCTGCACCCAGAAAGGGCTACCAAGATCGCGACCAATAGGAACCTATAACTGGGCATTCAGCACCTGGCCAAGCTGGCTCGTGATCTGCTCGATCTGTTGTTGGTCCAATTGAGGGTCTATCACATCAACCGTCTCCTTTCGGCCGACCCATCTTAGCCGCCAGGCCTGGCGGCCGTCAATCGCAACACTGCCTTCATAGCGAAGCCTCCTCCTCCTGATAAGTATCAAGGCCAAAACGAACCTAAAGGCCACCCTCTCAGGGTCTGTCTCCACTGCCAACCGCTCGAAGAAGGCCTCCAACATCTGGTTATCTATGAAAGCCGACCTCTTCTCTGCAGGCTGGACCATCTTGGTCTTCCAAAAACAATACACCTGCGGTCTGGCCTGCTGCCAATACTGGAGGCTGTAGTCCCTCCTTCGCAACCCGTCTTCGGTCTCAATAAGCGCAGCGAAGTATTCCTCGCCCGGCTCGATCCTTCGGCCGGTCCCATGGCAGACGCCGGAAGGCCTGTTTATGTCCCACTGGTCCATCGACTGGCATCATAATCAATAATCTGCTGCTGTGAAGGCCTATGGCCCAGGCTGCACGTCTTCGAATGTCAGGTAATCCGCTATCTGCCGCAGCGTCCCAGGCCCCAGGCCAGGCACTGCCAGTAGGTCTTCCAGACGTCTAAAGGCCACACCAGGTCTCCGCTGCCTGTATTCTATCAGGGCCTGGGCCCGCACAGGACCCATACCAGGAAGTTGCATCAATAGGCCCATAGGTGCAGTGTTTGGGTTTACCTTGATCTGTGCACAGGGCACTGGTTCAGGTTTACTAGTCATTAGTAGAGGTACAGTGAGCACGATACATGCAGCAATGGCCATGGCCGTTGCCAACCTGATCGGCGCGGTCGATACTGTGTGCCTATCTCCTATCCCATATAGGCAGATAGATAGCCTCCTCCGATCGACAGTCAACTGCAGATAAAGGCCACACGGCTTTTATATCCATCGTAACAGGCTAGAATATTGAGACTGTGATTGGTCTGAAGGCACACATCAGGAGCTTTGGATGCCAGATGAATAAGCTGGATACGGCCCTGGTCCGCGCGTCCTTGGAGGATGCAGGGATCGGGCTGACCGACCATCCAAGCCAGGCAGATCTAGTGATCATCAATACCTGCTCGGTCAGGGATCATGCAGAACAAAGGGTCCTGTCGCACCTAGGCCACCTCCAACACATTAAACGCTCGCGGCCAAGGATGGTGGTAGCGGTCATAGGATGCATGGCACAGAGGCTTGGAGACCAGTTATTGCAGCATCCGGCGGTGGATGTGGTATGCGGCCCTGCCCACCTGCCGGATGTGGTCAGGCTATGTCTGGAGGCATTGATAAACAAGACCAGGTCCTCAGTTACCGATAACTGGCAAGAAACCGACAGGCTCGACGAGCTCGAGACCTCCAGGCCCGCTGCAGAGTCACCTGGACACGCATACGTCAGGGTCATGCGGGGCTGTAATAGGGCCTGTTCGTATTGCATCGTACCACTTGTGCGCGGCCCAGAACGCTCTAGGGCACCAGCTGCCATATTGGACCAGGTCCGGATCCTGGCAGACCGCGGCGTCAGGCACATCACCCTCTTAGGCCAGACGGTCAACGCATATCGATACAGACTCGGTGAAAAGACCGTTTATCTGGCAGACCTACTGGAGATGGTAAGCAGTATCAGTGGGATACATTGGGTCAGCTTCTTGACCAGCTATCCTACAGAACGGCAATTTGAACCCATATTGCAGCAGATGGCCAAAAACCCAAAGGTCTGCCCCTATCTACACATGCCTGCACAGAGTGGCTCTGACCGGATCCTGGCTGCCATGAACCGCAGGTATACAGCTTGCCAATACATAGATATGATCGAGAAGGCAAGGGCCATGGTCCCTGGGATAGCCATTGCAGGCGACTTTATCGTGGGTTTTCCAGGTGAGACCGACCAGGACTTCCAGCAGACCTTAGCCCTGATCAATAAGGTAAGGTACAAGAACTGTTTTGTCTTCAAGTACTCACCAAGGCCTGGTACCGCCTCCTCCAGGATGGAGGATTCGGTGCCTGACCAGGTCAAGTCCAGCAGGAACAGCCAGCTCCTTGCAGCACAGCAGCAGATAAGCAGCCAGATCGCCAGCTCATTTATAGGTAAGACCGTTACGGTATTGGTAGAAGGACCTAGTAAGAAGGCAGACAGGTTTGGAAAAGAGGATGGCCAATTGCAGTTGGTGGGCAGGACCAACACGGATTGGCCTGTGGTATTCACTGGTGCAAAGGGGATGGTTGGCCAATTCGTACAGGTAATGATCCAGGATGCCAGTCCATTTACGCTCTTTGGTACGTGCGTATCGTGACAGAGGTGGTGATTTCCCTGCAATTGATATTGCAGGGTGCTGCGAAAGGCTTAAAGTTAAGGGCTTTGTGTCTTTGTGATAACTGGGGTCTTTGTTAGGAGGTAGGCATGATAAACCTGGTCCCTACCAAGGTATTCCTTACAAGGGGCGTCGGCAGACACAAGTACAAACTCAAGTCATTCGAGGAGGCACTCAGGAAGGCTGGGGTCGCGCAGCAGAACCTGGTCTCCGTCTCATCCATATTGCCACCAGGCTGCAAGGTGATAAGCAGGGAAAAGGGCCTCAAGATGCTCCGCCCAGGCGAGATCTCCTATTGCGTGATGGCAAGGGCCGATACAGACGAATACGGCAGATTGGTGGCAGCAGCAGTTGGGATAGCGGTGCCAAAGGACAGCACCAAGTGGGGATACCTCAGCGAGGTGCACGGCTATGGGATGAACCAAAGGGAGGCAGCAGACCTGGCCGAGGACCTGGCTGCTGGTATGTTGGGAACCACCCTTGGCCTGGATGTGGACCCAAACAAGGCCTGGTCAGAAAAGGAGCAGGTCTATAAGTCCAGTGGGCTGATCATCAGGACCTCCAGCATTGCACAGACTGCCGAAGGCAGGAGGGGCATGTGGACGACCACAGTCGCCATTGCAATGTTCCTATTCGACTAGGTGCCCTGCCCTATGGCCAGACCTATCTTCTTTCCTGACGCCCCAGGTCAGAAGGATAACTCCAGGATCGTCATCCTACCCGTGCCTTTTGACCGCACCAGCACGTGGGGCAAGGGCTCAGACAACGGGCCAAATGCCATCCTCGCTGCCTCTGAACACCTCGAAGGCCTGGAGATCGAGACACGTACGCAGCCATATACCTTGGGTATCTATACCGACGAGCCAGTACTTGCCAATACCGTCGAACAGATGGTAAGGCAGGTCGACAATCGCGTCGGCTATTGGCTGGACCATGGGCGATTTGTGGTAATTCTAGGGGGTGAACACTCGGTAAATATCGGTTCTATCCAAGCACATGCAGCGAGGACCCCAGACCTGACCATCCTACAACTGGATGCCCATGCAGACCTGAGGGATAGATACAAGGGCTCCCAGTACAACCATGCCTGTGTGATGGCAAGGGCAAGGGATATATGCCAGATCGCACAGGTAGGCATAAGGAGCATGGACCTCCAGGAGTACATCGAGAATGGATCGCCAAGGATCCTCTTTGCAGACCAGATCCAATCCACTGCTGATTGGATGGATCTAGTTATCGGCTGGCTGGGGCCAAAGGTCTATATAACGATAGACCTGGACGTATTTGACTGTTCTATCATGCCTTCAACCGGCACCCCTGAACCTGGTGGATTGGATTGGTGGCAGGTCACTGGCCTACTGCGAGAGGTCTGCAGGCAAAGGCTGGTGGTAGGCCTCGATGTGGTAGAGCTGTGCCCTATCCCAGGATTGAGGGGTCCTGACATGCTTGCTGCAAGGTTGATCTACAAACTGCTTGCCTACCGTTTCTTACCTGAACTGCCTGTGCACATCAGCCTATAAAATCCCCGCCGGGACAGCGCCAGGCCCGGATCCGGTCCAGATCCTTGATCTTTTCCTTTGACATGCCCAATTTGGACTTGAATCGCACGATTCATCCTGCTATACTACCATTATCAGATTGGAGGGCGACAATCGCATGGAGGCATGCCAGACAATGATAGGGGTAAGACACTTGGGGGTAGATAGTTCTACAGAATCGCAAATCTGTGTAGGCAGGACCACTGGCGCTGTTGGGTAAGGGAGAGCCACTGGCTTGGTCTCAAAGGCGAGAGATGGAGCACATATCTGCCAAGGATGGCATGCAATTATAGGGGACTAACTACCTGCTTATCACGAGGAAGGCCAGATGTTGAGGGGGCCAAGGAGGCTTTTCGAGGATGGGTGGGCTGACGTTGGCGCGTAGGTGCAGAATCTATCAGACGTTAAGCCCCCCTTAACTGCAAGGAAGGAGGGGCCGTGGGGCAAGCACCTCACGGCCCCAATTATTTGCACAGACCTAAGGCGTAGTACTGCCTGATCGGTCTGCAGGACCAATCCGATCAACTTGACCCGCCTATCACCTAAATCCATGACCGGCTCAAATGCCTGTCCATCGAGCAAGGCCCCTGCGATCCTCGCCCTGATCTCATGTAGGTCTATCGGGTCCTCCTGAAGCCTCTGGTGATACATCCTCTTGGCGATAGCCATCGCCACTGGCGTAAGATTCAAGGCCCCTACCTTGACCTTAGTGACCTCCAGATGGAGCAGGCCCTGGCCATCCAACCTGGGCTCGACCTGGCCAGATACGATAAACCTCGCACCTCTTAGCTCTGCAGTACCCATCAAGGTAAGGCCCTGTTTGGAGATCTGCACGGTAACACCGCTCAACGAGACCTGGCCACTTGGATCAAACCAGACCTGGCCTGCAAGGGCCCTATTGATATCGTCTTGCCTGAGCACGATCTCGAATGTCCTGGCCTCCCTTGCCTGCCTCTGTATCTGCCTGAGAAGGTCATTGATGTATTGATCAGGCGATAATGGGCCCGCATCCACAGGCATGTAGGATCTGGGCCTATACAGCAGCAACACAAGCAATACTGCTGCTATCGCGAGGTCTACGCAGATCCAGATGATCAGGAGCCTCCGCCTGCCTGGCCTAACCGACCTGGTGGCATCCGCACATATTGGCGACTGGCCTGCTTGTCCTGACATACCATTCCCCGGCCTTCAATCTTGCTGGTCCTTATCGCCGCCATTATAGTATAGCCGCTCGTCAGCAGGACACGCATAAACCAGCCCTTCATGGGCAGCGTTCTTAAGGAAAGGGCATAGCAGGATGACAGTCCATTTTGGCGATCGATTGTACCAGGCGGTGAGGTCCAAAAAGACACCATTGGCAGTAGGTATAGACCCTCTCTATAGTCAACTGCCTGAGGCAATAACAGGCCATAAACATATGAACGATGAATACGATGCAGCCGCTGCCGTAGACGCCCTGCTGGAGTTCAGTACACAGACCCTGCGGATCATCGCCCCGCTGGTTCCGGCCGTAAAGATCAACGTCGCATTCTTTGAGAAGTACCAGGCCGAGGGGATAGAGGCCTTCTATGCCTTGATGGCCGAGGCCCATGCCCTCGGACTGGTGACCATAGCGGACGTCAAGAGGGGCGATGTAGGGCATGCGGCCAAGGAGTATGCCGCCGCATATCTGGCACAACCTGAGCTTGTAGGTCTGGAGGATACCGTCACACCTGATGCCATCACCATAAACCCATTCGCAGGTGAGGATGGCATCGTGCCCTTTGTGGACATCGCCAGTCAGAATGGTAAGGGCCTGTTCATCTGGGTCAGGTCCAGCAATCCCTGTGCAGGCCTACTCCAAGACTTTGTTGGCCAGGACGGCCAGAGGTTCTACCAGAGGCTCGCAGGCCTGGTGGCAGGGATCGCCAATGCCAAAGAGAGGATCGGCCAAAGTGGGTATTCAAATGTTGGCATGATCGTGGGGGGCACCAGTCCAGAGGAGTCTGGCCTGCTTCGCCAGCAATATCCCAGTATCTGGTTTCTAGTGCCAGGCCTGGGCGCGCAAGGTGCGACCGTATCGGATTGCATCAGGTTCTGCAGGCCTGACGGCACAGGTGCCCTCATTACTGCCTCCAGGTCCATAATCTATGCATATCACAGGCCTGAGTACGCAGAGCGGTTCGGCCAGGACTGGAAGAAGGCAGTAGAGCAGGCAGTAAACGATGCAAAGACCGAGCTGGCAAGGGCAATGGGGGCCTAGTTCGGCCCAGTTGGAGCTAAAGGGCAAGACGGTCCTGGTCCTGGGCCTTGGCAGGTTTGGTGGCGGGGTAGATGCAGCGTTATTCCTGGCAAGGTCAGGTTCCAGGGTGATCGTCTCAGATGCAGCTAGACCAGAGACACTCCAACAATCCCTTGCCCAACTGGCAGGCCTGGAGAATATCGACCTCCGCATAGGTCAACATAGGCCAGCGGACGTAGAGGAAGCTGACCTGTTGTTGGTAAACCCCGCTGTACCTGACGAAAGCCCATACCTGGCCACGGCAAGGGCACTTGGAAGACCCATCACCACTGCAGTCAACCTCTTCTTCCAGCACTGCCCAGCCAGGATCATCGGGGTCACTGGCTCAAACGGCAAGAGTACCACTGCTGCCCTGATCGCATTCCTGCTAGAGAAGGCCAGGCCTCAGGATGCAACATACGGCATGGTCTGGTTAAGCGGGAATATAGGGAACATCCCCCTGCTTGGCCTGCTTGATCAGATCAGGCCAGAGGACCTTGTCGTGCTGGAGCTATCCAGCTTCCAGATCCCCTATCTAGAGCTTATAGGCAAAGGGCCCAAGGTCGCGGTACTTACAAACCTCACACCCAATCACCTGGATAGGCACAAGACCTTCGAGGCCTACTGCCTGGCAAAGGAGCCACTTTTCGCACTGCAACCCCTTGACCCTAAAGACCCGGCCCTCTCGGTCTTCAACCAGGAGGATCCGGTTGGGATGGAGTGGTACCGAAGATATAGCGGACAGCCAGGACGTTTTTGCAGGACCTTCTCGCCGGACCAGCTAAGCGCAGAACTGACGCATGCCCTTCCCCTACCAGGCAGGATCAACCAGGCAAACCTGGCCGCTGCCATGGTAGTAGCAGGCCATTTCAGCGTCACAGATCAGGCTGCAGCCATGGTCCTACCTGCCTTCAAGGGGCTGCCCCACAGATTGGAGCTGGTGGCTACCATAGATGGTGTTCGGTACTATAATGACTCCATCGCTACCACCCCAGAAAGTGCGATAGCCGCCCTGGAGGCGTTTGAGCAGCCAAAGATCATCATAGCAGGCGGTTCGGACAAGGGGCTTTCCTACCAGGCATTCGGCCAGGTGGTGGCCAAGAGGGCCAAGGTGGCGGTCCTTGTGGGCGCAACCGCCCAGCGGATAGCGGAGGCCATCATGGCATGTCCAGACAACCAGGCCAAGATCATCTTTGTTAAGACCTTCGAGCAGGCCGTATACCTTGCCAGCCAAAACGCCCAGCCAGGGGATGTGGTGTTGCTAAGCCCTGCATCTGCAAGCTTTGACATGTTCGATAACTTCCAGCAAAGGGGCCTGGAGTTCGCCAGGTTGGTCAGGCAACTGGCGACCAAGACATCCTAAAGTCACCGCGTATCCATGACGATCCTGCTAGCGTTGGTTGTGCTTGACGGAGTTGAAGGATATGCAGGATCGCAGGCAGGAACGCAGGTTGAGGTATCACTGGCCGGTCTGGATATGCCTAGACCAGGGCCAACGTGTCATCGTGAATGGACACATGAAGGACATCAACAGCCAGGCAGCGGCCTTTACCATGAGGCCCTCAGGTAGGCACGTATCGCCAAATCAACATCTCCTTGCCAGGTTCGAGGTGCCCAGGTTCTGTGAGGATGGGTCCATGGCCGTAGTGGAGTTTGCCCGCTGGGGACAGGTCATGAGGGTGGAGAATGCCAATGGCCACGGCATACAGGTGGTCCTGAGGTTTCATGAACCCTTGCCCTTCAGGCCTGGCCACCAGGACCACTGCCTCGAAACAGAACCCATGCTGGTCTAGTTGAGATGTAGGGACATGGCGGTAAGCTAGTAGCAGGATGTACGAGCTGCCACTCAGCGATGACGTTTATGTGACCCCACAGAGGTGTATAGGACTTGCCAGAAGGCTTGCCCCATCTGCATGCTTCTACCCATTCTTCCTGTGGATCATCTACAAGGCAAGCAGGTTGGCCAAGCGGGGGCTATTCGACAACCCCACATGGGCCAGGTACGCCCAGCAGGTAATAATGGCCTTGGAGGATGTGGGGATCAGGTTCTCCATCGAAGGGATAGATAACCTGCGACAACTGACCGGTCCTTGTGTGATCGTGGCCAATCACATGAGCATGATGGAGACGATCGTGGCACCAGGTATCATCCTGCCCTTTACACCCATAACGTTTGTTGTGAAAAGGTCGCTACTCCGCTACCCGGTTTTTAGACATGTGCTTGGGGCATGCAATCCCATAGCAGTTACCCGCACTGACCCCAGGCAGGACCTCCAGTCCGTCCTGACCCAAGGGCCAGACAGGCTAAGCAAAGGCACTAGCGTGATGGCCTTTCCGCAGACTACCAGGACAACCAATTTCGATCTTTCCTCTTTTAACACCATAGGCATAAAGCTGGCTAGGAAGGCTGGTGTTCCGGTCATGCCATTGGCACTTAGGACCGATGCATGGCGGAATGGCAGGCTGATCAAGGACATGGGCCTACTGGATGTGCGTAGACCTGTGCACATGGCCTTCGGAAGGCCGATATACGTGGAGGGTAGGGGTCTAGATCAACACAGACAGGTCATAGATTTCATCCAACAGAGGCTGACAAGGTGGCTGGGTGAAGGTAAGGTTTGTTTGACTGAAAAGGCACAATGATCTAAACTGATGATGGCCTTACAAGCGGCGGCAAGGCCGCCGGGGGCGTATCGTCGGTGGGTGATATTCTCTTGGCGGCTTCGCTGAGCAATATGTCTGATAGCTACGAGAAGCGTGAGAATTGCGGCCTTTTCGGGATCTACGGTGACCCTG
>JARYLO010000090.1 GCA_029907605.1 Sedimentisphaerales bacterium | reverse complement strand
AGCCTAGAGCTGGTGCTAGGTGGGTATGGATCCTTGGCAAAGGACCTGAGGGTGGTCCGCAAGCATATAGGTCCGTACAGCCGAATGGCCAGCGTCGAGTGCCAGGGCAGGCAATTGACCTTCCTGGAGCTGGAGGATACCGAGTTTCACTGGCACCCGGTCTTGCTGGAGGACCTATCGCAAAGCGAGTACCTCAGCCGCATGCTTGCAATGCTCTGCGACGCCAGACCACAAAGCTATGAGGCACTGCTGGCCCTCAGAGGTGTGGGGCCAAAGACCGTAAGGGCCTTGGACTGGTTGCTGAGGTCATATATGGGGCCAGGCCCTCCTACGAGGACCCTGCCAGATACTCCTTTGCCCATGGCGGCAAGGATGGTACACCATTTAAGGTAGATCGTCAGACATATGACCAGACCATAGCCACACTCATAGAGGCGGTAAGGCGTAGCAGGCTGTCGCCTATGGACAAGGATCGGGCCATAAGGCGACTGACAGACAGGCATTTGCCAGGCCTCACTGTGTAGGAAATGGCAGATTTTTTCACGAACATTGACTTGTCCGGAAAGTAGGACTATATTAGTCCTACATAGCCAATGCCAAGGACGACTTGATTCATGGACATCATTCGGAGAAACACTGATTACGCCCTTCGTGCGGTCCTGATCCTGGCACAGCAATACCAGTCAGGGCATCTGCCTGCCGCCACTATAGCCAGGCGGCAGCATGTGTCTGTTCATCTGACCTCCAAACTGCTCCAGAGGCTCCAGCAGGCAGGGATAGTACGCAGTCAGATGGGCGCGGCAGGGGGGTTCAGGCTGGCCAGGGACCCTTCACAGATAAGCGTGTTGGATGTGGTGGAGGCCATACAGGGGAGGCTCACGCTCAATAGGTGTCTGATTGCCAGGCATCTGTGTCCACTCAACCCAGATTGTCCGCTCTGGCCTGTCCTAGCCAGGATAGAACAGATACTGCGGGATGGCCTGGGCAATATAAGGATTTCAGAGCTTTGTTTGCCAGTCAGGGGACAGACCGATGAACAATGATAATGCCATACTGAAGCAGTGCCTCGCCCAGCCGGTGGAGCTATTGAGACTGATCGACCTGGCCAGCAACGCCATTGTGAGCAAGACGATCATCGATCGGCCTGCAGGCACCATCACCCTATTTGCCTTTGACCGCGGCCAAAGGCTCAGTGAACACACCAGTCCATTCGATGCCGTTGTGCAGATACTGGAGGGTAAGGCACTAATCACCATAGGCACAGCTAGTATGGAGATCTCTGCCGGACAGTTGATCGTGATGCCTGCGGGCGTACCGCATGCGCTTGCTGCGGTCGAGCCGTTCAAGATGATGTTGATCATGGTTAGGGGCCAGTCCGATGCGAGACAGACTGATCGATAGGATGGTCCAGGTGTTTGGCCAGGACCAAAAACGGATAGACCATGCCATGGCAGTGCTGGAGCTGGCCGAGCGGATCCAGGCCGCTGAGGGCGCGGATCCGGCCGTGGTTCAGGCAGCGGCGATCCTGCACGACATAGGCATACATCAGGCCCAGCTCAAGTACAACAGCACTGCCGGGATCTACCAGCAGATAGAGGGCCCGCCAATAGCAAGGTCGATCCTTGAAGGCCTGGGTTGGCCAGCAGAGCAGATCGACCATGTGTGCAAGATCATTGCCAGCCACCATACTGCAGACCTGATCGATACGCCTGAGCTCAGGTGTGTCTGGGATGCGGACTGGATCGTGAACCTCGGCACTGACTATGCCAGTTGGCCGATCGAGGCCAAGAGACATACGGTAGCGGTAGTCTTGCGGACCGAGACAGGCAGACAGATCGCTAGAAGTCGATATCTGGGTTGATCTTGAAAGGGATGATACGATGTTCTGTTACCAATGCGAGCAAACACATGCCGGCAAGGGATGTACGAAGGTGGGTTTGTGCGGCAAGGAGCCCCAGACGGCAGACCTCCAAGACCTGTTGATCCATGTGGTAGAGGCCATTGCCACGTATGCCCATAGGGCTGGCCAACTGGGCGCAACTGACCGGAGGATAAATAGATGCGTGGTGGAGGCCTTGTTCGCTACGGTCACAAACGTGAACTTTGATCCTGATCGGATCGCCGAGTTTATCAGCAGAGCCGCAGGGATCCTTGAGCTTTCTAAGGACCTCTACCGCCAGGCATGCAACCAGAAGGGTAAACCTTATGCCCCAAACCCACGATTCGAGGCATGGCAGGTCCCTCAGACCCAGGATCAGATGCTGGAGGAGGCAAAGGGCCTGAGCATAGCCAGGAGGTTGGAACTGCTCGGACCTGACGTATGCGGCCTGCAGGAGTTGATCCTATACGGGCTAAAGGGGATGGCTGCGTATGCAGACCATGCCATGATACTAGGCAAGGAGGATCAGCAGGTCTGGTCCTTCTTCCTGGAGGTCTTGGACTTCCTCTGTAGTGAGAAGGCCCAGGATCCCGCTAGCCTTACTGAGATGGCACTCAAGGTTGGCCAGATGAACCTAAGGGTCATGGAGCTACTGGACCTGGCAAACACCAGTGCCTACGGGCATCCTCAACCTACCGTGGTCAGGGTCACGCCCAAGAAGGGCAAGGCCATATTGGTCTCAGGGCACGATCTGAAGGACCTAGACATGATCCTGCAGCAGACCGCCGGCAAGGGGATCGATGTATATACACATGGCGAGATGTTGCCAGCCCTGGCCTATCCCGGCCTGAAGCGCTACAAGCACCTTGTAGGTAACTATGGCGGGGCATGGCAGGACCAGCAGCTGGAGTTCGAGGTATTCCCAGGGGCGATCGTGATGACCACCAATTGCCTCCAGAGGCCAAGGCCGTCATATGTGGACAGGATCTTCACCACAGGGCTGGTAGGCTGGCCCGGTGTTAGGCACATTGCAGACAAGGACTTCTCGCCGGTGATCGAGGCGGCCCTGAGGGCACCTGGTTTCGCGCAGGATGGACCGGAGCAGACGATCACCATCGGGTTTGGGCACGAGGCGCTCATGGCCGTGGCCGAAAAGGTGATCCAGGCGGTCAAGGCAGGCAAGATCAGGCACTTCTTCCTGATAGGAGGCTGCGACGGGGCAAAGCCTGGCAGGAACTACTACACCGAGTTTGCCCAGTTGGTCCCAAAGGATTGTGTCATCCTTACGCTTGCCTGCGGGAAATACCGATTCAACAAGCTCGACTTTGGCCAGATAGATGGTATCCCGCGGATTCTGGACATGGGCCAGTGCAACGATGCATATTCGGCCATCAGGGTTGCATCGGCCTTGGCCGATGCCTTTGGCTGCAGCGTCAATGAATTGCCTCTTTCGATGATACTGAGTTGGTATGAGCAGAAGGCGGTGGTGATACTGTTGACGTTGCTCTATCTGGGGATCAAAGGCATCAGGTTGGGTCCCACACTGCCGGCCTTTGTTGGACCAGGGGTGTTCGGTGCACTCCAGGATAGATTCGGTATCAGGGCCATAACGACCCCGCAGCAGGACCTGGTGGATTGCCTGGGTCGGCGATGATAGAAAGGAAGCGGATCGTGTCAGAAAGGATCGTCATATCGATAGACCAGTCCAAGTGTGACGGATGTGGTCTATGCATAACGGCCTGTGCAGAGCAGGCGATCGAGCTGGTTGGTGGAAAGGCCGTCTTGAAGGCCGATCGCTATTGTGATGGGCTTGGGGCCTGTGTGGGCCAGTGTCCCAGAGGGGCCATCTCCCTGGAGACCAGGCAGGCAGAGGCGTTCGACCCAGGAAAGGCATTTGGCCAGATATGCCCGGGCCTGGCTGAGTTAACTGCTGAGGATTCCTCAGGGCCCTTACATTGGCCCATAAAGCTGGCACTGGTCAGGCCAGAAGCAAGGCATCTGGACGATTGTGAACTGTTGGTTGCCGGTGACTGCGTCGGTTATGTGGCACCTGGCCTTGCGGCTGATGCATTTGGTCGCAGGGTAATTATTGCATGCCCGAAGCTGGGCGACCGGGGGCTGTATGCAAGGAACCTGGCTGCCATCTTTGCAAACCACAGCCTGCGGTCGATCAGTGTGGCATACATGGACCTGCCATGCTGTGCCGTGCTGGCCAGGCTTGTCTTAGATGCACTGGGTCGTGCTGGCAAGGACACATCGGTACGGCGATTAGTCTTTGGCATTGATGGCCGGATGGTCTGCGGCCATCAGGCAGGAAGGGGGGACCATGGGTGCACTTAGGGCCATTGTCCTGGAGTTTTGGGCTACGCTTGGGGCTGTGTCTCCATACCTACTTTTTGGGTTTGTTATTGCCGGTGTAATGTCTGTGCTGATCCCTGCAGAACAGGTCCGCAGGCACCTAGGAGGTAGGGGGCTTTGGCCGATCATAAAGGCCTCTGCCTTCGGTGTACCTTTGCCATTGTGTTCCTGCAGTGTGATACCGGTTGCGGTCTCTTTGTATCAGAGCGGGGCCAGTACGCCGGCTACTATATCCTTCCTGCTTTCCACGCCGCAGACAGGACTGGACAGTATCATGGTCACGCTAGGTGTCTTGGGGCCGGTATTCGCGGCGGTCAGGCCTATCATGGCCTTTGCCACAGGTATCGTAGGGAGCCTGCTGGTCAAGGTCTTCGATAGACCAGCTCAGACCCAGCAGGCCCAGGACAACTGTTGCTGCCACCATGCTGGGGTCAACAGGCCTGGCAATAGGTTTATCTCTGCCTTGGATTACGGGCTGATCAGGCTGCCTGCAGACATAGGTCGGCCACTGCTAGTAGGTGTGCTTATCGCCGCAGTGATATCGGCCTTCATACCAGATGACTTCTTTGTTCGGTACCTGGGTAAGGGGATCTGGCCCATGCTTATCATGATGGCCGCAGGTATACCTGTGTATGTCTGTGCTACTGCGTCCGTACCTATGGCCGCTGCAATGATAATGAAGGGTCTCAGCCCAGGTGCGGCACTAGTCTTCCTGATGACAGGCCCAGCATCCAATGCGGCTGGACTTGCCACCATCTGGAAGGCCGTTGGTCCTAGGGCCGCAGGTGCATATCTGATGGCCGTAGCGGTCAGCTCCCTTGCAGCAGGCTTGCTGCTCGACTGGCTTGTGGTCCGAGTGAACCTGCCGGTTGGCCACCGATGGCATTGGATGCCAGGTGCTTGGTTGGAGAATACTGCGGCAGTGGTCCTTTTGGGGCTTATCCTGATCGCAGAGCTCAGGGGGATGGCAAAGAGGTTCAGGCATGGCCCAGGTCAATGACCCTGGCAGCGGGCAACAACCTGCGGATCAGTGCGGTAGTCAGATTGGTCCACCTGCTGCATGCATCCAGTACAGGTCCATCTGTAGTACACCCAACCATGCCCGTGTTGGCCAGGACCGCATCAGGGTTCCTAGCCAGTTCCACCTCCCATGGGATCCCAGCATTGGTACCTACCTGCAATATCAATCCTTTGAGCCTGCCGCTATTGGATACAGGGCTATCGAGCACCCACAGGACCTTGCTGACCTTTAGCTGATCTGTGAATGATCGGATCAGCTCGAGGGCTGGGACCGTCTCCTCCACCTTACGGTATGTGCCGTGAATACTGGCCAGGTCGCGTATGCACCCATCCCTGCCAAGCAACAGGACCCCTCCGCTGAGTGCGGCCTCTATGGTGATCAAGACATTGTAACCGTCTAGTGCCAACTGCTGGCCTGCTAGTAGATCAGGGCCTATCAGTCTCGAAGACCTCTCTGAAAGCTGTTGGTCGGAGCATGCCGATCGCATGACCGCAAGTCGTTGCCTGGCAGTCAGGCAGAACCTGTCGCCGACCAACTTCACTGCGGCCTTTTCTGCATAGCCCCTTGTCAAGAGCCATGACAGATCTGCGGTTGCCTGCCTAAGTATTGGTATGACCTGATCGCTGAAGGACCTGGCGTCCTCAGGGTGTGATCCACGATGGGTACGTGTATCAGGCATTATGAATGGGCAGCAAGTCGATCCGAAAAAGTAACCTGCCTTTACGGCAGCTCAATATCTTCTCTTGTGCCTCTGCTGTCAATCGGGATTCGGGAGCGTTGGTTGACTATCGTCTACCCGCGTTGGCCAAGGACTGGCAAGAAGGTCGGCAGATACTTAGGCCTAAGGCCACGTGCTAGTTAGACTAGTCTCCTTCTCTTTAGTAGCCCAGCCACAATGGTACCTAGGCTGGCAAGCAGCATTGCACCGGGTGCAGGTACTAGGTACATGGCAACGTTATCAAGGGCAAGACCCCAAGCCGACTCGTACGCTTCTTGGGATTGAAACTTGATAGTTGTCTGGCTACTTGTGGCAATGAATTTCCAGGACATCTGTTGCCAGCCCATGTTGTTCTTATTCTTACCGCTAGTGTCAAACTGGAAATCTTGATAAGAGCCCCAGCCCACAAACGCAGGTTCTTAACCTGCTCACCACCCGGATCTGGGTTTCCGGCCATGGCAAATGTGATGAGGTATGGCTGGCCGGGTTGTGTCGCCACGGTCTGTTGGATGCCGCCAGGGTGGTAGCCGTGCAGGTCTAGACTCCGAGAGCCATCTGCGGCCTGCCAATAGGTTCCAATATAGTCAATGTAATAGCGAACAACTGTCTAGCCGGTGATTGAGGTGTTTCCATTGTAAAGGGTTGTGAATTCCCCTGGATCAAATCCCTGCTCGAAACTGCCATTGACTATTAGATTCGGTCCTGCAGTGGCTAATGCAGCTGAAACAAGGATAACGGCTGCAATTGATATTGTGACATGCCTCATGTTCTCCTGCTTTCCTCTCTTGGAGATTACTATTACAGAGCCAGTTAGCCTGGTCGACCCCGTATGGCCCATTGTAAGTGAACAAGATACTACAGAGAAAGATTGTGTCTGTTAATACTAAATTCCGAGAATCCTTTTGATGGCTGGTCTTTGGAGGTGTATGCCCAAGTTGCACGGATATGGTGTGGTCTGATTGAGATAGCCCTACTACCTCAAGCTTGCTGGGCCCAGGGGGTATGAACTTGTCCTTGGGCGAAAACTGTTGACATGTGTCTGCGTGCTGCTAGCATCCCGATATTGGGTATGAAGACCTGTGGTTAAGCTGCCATTCTTGGAAGGATGCCCAGTCACGACCTAGCAACTCTGAGGCTTTGCGATCTAGATATCATCGGCTATTCTGTGGGTGGGGAAGAGACGGTGGTGGCGGTCCCCCAGCTTGATGTATGCTTCGATATCGGTAAGGCCCCAGATCAGGTCATATGCATAAACTTTGTCCTGCTGACCCACGGCCACATAGATCACGCCGCGGGCTTTGCATACTATCTATCCCACAGGCAGTTTAATGGCCAGAATCCTGGCACGATCGTAGCGCCCAAAGGCCTGCTAGGCCCATTGCGTCAGATCCTGGACGCCTGGGCGGACCTAGACGGCAACAAGATACCTGGCAACCTCATTGGGGTTGGACCTGGTGACGAGGTGCAGATCAAGCCTAATCTCTTTGCCAGGGCGTTTCCAACAGATCACTGCCGCGGCTCGGTTGGCTATTGCATACTGGAGAGGAGGAAGAAACTGCGTCCTGAGTATGTGGGCCTTTCAGGCCAGCAGATCGTAGAGCTCAAGGATAGGGGGGTTACGGTAGACTACCCATTGGAGCTGCCGATCATCACATATCTGGGCGATACCAGATACATCGACTACTCTATGCTCGACTATGTGGCCAACAGCAGGATCTTGGTAGTAGAGTGTACGTTCTTTGAGCAAGAGCATGCGGATAGGGCAGACGCAGGCAGGCACATCCACGTTAGGGACCTACCCAGGTTGCTCGGTAACCTCAGGAATGAACACGTTGTGCTGGTGCACATCACCCAACGTACACCGCTGGCACAGGCAAGGCGCCTCCTGAAGGAGTCTTTGCCTGCCGATTTGCTTGCGAAGGTGGTCATATTGATGGACCATAGACAGAGGCGACAATCTCAATGACCCCAAGAGAAAGATTACAGGCAGTCTTGGAGCATAGGCCCGCAGATAGACTCTGTGTGGACCTTGGTGCAGGTGGTCAGACAGGGATTGGGGTCTGCGCACTGCACAGGCTCAGGCAGGCGATCCTGCATGACCGGGATTACCTTGTGAAGGTGTATGAGCCATATCAGATGCTGGGCCAGGTCGATGATGACCTGCGGAGGGCCTTGGCCTTGGATGTGGTAGGCATTCCTACCCGCTGTACCATGTTTGGATTCACCACCGATGGTTGGAAGCCTTTCACCATGCCTGATGGTACCACGTGCCTGGTCCCTGGAGGCTTCAATGTCACCAGGGATAACAATGGCGATTACCTCATGCATCCGCAGGGCGATCTGACTTGTCCGCCCTGTGCAAGGATGCCTTCCGATGGGTATTTCTTTGATTCTATACCCAGGCAGAGGCCCATCCTTGAGGACCAGCTCGATCCAAACGACAATCTGGAGGAGTTTGAGGTACTTTCAGAGCAAGACCTTCAATACTATCACGAGCAGGTCACCAGGGCCTATCAGGATAGTGACTATGGCATATACCTGACCATAGGCGGTGCGGCATTTGGCGATATTGCGCTGGTGCCTGCACCCTGGCTGAAGGATCCTAAGGGGATCCGTGATGTAGAGGAATGGTATATCTCGCTGGTCAAGAGGCCTTGGTACATAAAGGCAGTATTCGACAGGCAGTTGGAGATCGCGTTGAAGAATATCGAGTTGCTGGCCGGTCGGCTCGGCAATAGGGTCCAGGTCGCATTTGTAAGTGGTACCGATTTTGGGACGCAGGAAAGTACCTTCTGTTCCCTCCAGACCTTCCGTGACCTGTTCAAGCCATACCTCAAGGCGGTCTGCGACCAGATACATCGGTTGACCAATTGGAAGGTCTTTGTACATAGCTGCGGGGCGATATACCCTTTGATCCCGGAACTGATAGAGGCAGGGGTGGATGTATTGAACCCAGTGCAGTGTTCTGCCGCAGGCATGGATCCACGGCAACTCAAGAAGGAGTTTGGCAAAGACCTGGTCTTCTGGGGGGGAGGGGTGGATACCCAAAGGACCTTACCCTTTGGCAGTCCTGAGGAGGTCTACAGGCAGGTGCGCGAAAGGATAGACATATTCTTTGAGGATGGGACAGGATATGTATTCAGCCCCATCCACAATATCCTGTCGAATGTCCCGGTTGAGAATATCCTGGCCATGTTCAAGGCGGTCAATGATGCTAGGGGGTTATAGAAGCCCACCATGCCCCTGCATAAGGCTGACCTCCTTACAATTTTCCTGTTCTATGCAGTGGTCCTAACGGTCAGTCTGCTCAAGGGTCGCAAGGCAAAGGACAGCAGCAGTTACTTCTTGGCCAATAGATCACTGAGCTGGCCCCTGATCGGCATATCCATTGTTGCCGCCAACATCTCTACAGAACAGTTCGTTGGCATGGCAGGGCAGGGGGCTGGTGCGGTGGGTCTGGCAGTCAGTGCATGGCAGTTGGTAGGTTCTCTTGGCATCATCCTAATCGCTTTTACCCTCCTGCCACGATTCCTGCAGGCAGGCATATACACCATGCCGGAATACCTAGAGTACCGCTATAACGCCACTGCAAGGTCGATCATGGCCTTATTGACCGTTGTCATCTATGTGACGGTCTTGATCACTGCGGTGCTTTATTCAGGTGCCCTGACTATCAGTACGGTCTTTGATATAGACCTGGTCATGGCCGTCTGGGCGATAGGTGTTGTCGCGGGTCTATATACCACCGTCGGGGGGCTAGTCGCAGTGGCATGGGCAGACCTGTTCCAGGGCCTTGCATTGCTGATAGGGGGGCTATTGGTGTTTTGGCTAGGTCTTGATGCCTGTGGTGGTTGGAGGAGCTTTGTCCTTGCCAATGCAGACAGGCTCCACATGGTCCTACCGAGTACGCACAAGGGCCTGCCATGGACCGGGATTGTCTCGGGTATGTGGATAGTGATCCTCTACTATTGCGGCCTCAATCAGTTTATCGTGCAAAGGGCATTAGCTGCCAGGAGTATTAGAGATGGCCAATTGGGGGTCATCCTTGCAGCAGGTCTATGGCTATTGGTGCCTTTTGTGATCGTGATGCCTGGGATTATGGCCGTGCAGTTGTACGGCGATGGATTATCCAGACCGGATGCGGCCTTTCCGACCCTTATCCGCTCTTTGGTGCCAAGCGGTCTTCGTGGGCTGATGTTGGCTGCCATAGCAGGGGCAGTCATCAGCTCCCTTGCTTCTATGATCAACTCAGCTGCCACGGTCTTTACCTTGGATGTGTACCGCCGATTACTGGACCGGGATGCCCCCCAGGAGAGGCTGGTCTTGGTGGGCAGGATTATGACGGTGATCTGCGTTATTATTGGTTGCCTATTGGCACCAAGGCTGCAAGAGCCGAGGTTTGGTGGGGTTTTTCAATTCATCCAGCAGTTCCAAGGGTATATTTGGCCGGGGATAGTGGGGGCATTCGTATTTGGTATGCTGGTTCCACAAGCACCTCCCATGGCAGGGATAGCAGCCTTGATATGCGGGCCGGCCATCTACGGCCTTTTCCAGGTCTTTGCAACCGACCTGCACTTTCTGATCCAGGTTGGGATCACCTTTGAATTGGCCCTAGGGATCATGGCTGCAATCACATTCCTGTGGCCCTTACCAGTGCCAAGGACACTGCCGTCCAGGCAACAGGGCACACTATTGCTGGATCCAATGGTTTTGGCAGCAGGGTTGGTCGTGGCCTGTGCAGTGCTAGGGTTCTGGGTGGTATTCTGGTAAAAAACAGGGCCCTGTCCGAAGACAGGGCCTGTTGTTTACAAGTCCAGCTAAGCCAAGGCAACAAGGTGCCTGACTTCAAGAAAACCTTTAGAAAGGAGGTGATCCAGCCGCAGGTTCCCCTACGGCTACCTTGTTACGACTTAGTGCCAGTCATCGGGCTTACCGTAGGCAGACACCTCCCCGATTGCTCGGGGTTAGCAATCCGACTTCGGGTACTCCCGACTCCCATCACTTGACGGGCGGTGTGTACAAGGCTCAGGAACACATTCACCGCGCCATAGCTGATGCGCGATTACTAGCGATTCCAGCTTCATGTAGGCGAGTTGCCAGCCTACAATCCGAACTGGGGCGGGTTTTCTGCGATTTGCTCCACCTCACGGTATCGCGTCGCTCTGTACCCGCCATTGTAGCACGTGTGATGCCCTGGGCATAAAGGCCATGAGGACTTGACGTCATCCCCACCTTCCTCCGGCTTAACACCGGCAGTCTCTTTAAAGTGCCCAACTTAATGATGGCAATTAAAGACAAGGGTTGCGCTCGTTGCGGGACTTAACCCAACATCTCACGACACGAGCTGACGACAGCC
>JARYLO010000008.1 GCA_029907605.1 Sedimentisphaerales bacterium | reverse complement strand
TCTGTACAACTTCAGGCCTCAAAACCAGGTACATTCACCAGCCAAGCAAAGGCCCTCTCCAGCTCCAACGCACAGGCGGAATCTGCCTTGGGCCAATTGGCAGTACGGACCCCCCTACTTGCGCTTGAAAGGACAAGCCCTGAACGGGTCTACCTCGGCAGACCCATCTCCTATCAGATCACTGTCACCAACCAAGGCGATGGGCCTGCAAACAAGACGGTCTTAGAAGAGCTCCTCCCTGCTGATGCCCAGGAGGTGACCTGCAATCCCCCTGCAGATATTTGGGGGGCAAAGTTGGTCTGGAACCTGGGAACCATACTGCCAAAGTCCTCTAGGATGGTCCAGGTCTCATACAAGCCCGCCTCTACTGGCATCGTCACCACTACATCGACCGCAAAGGCGATGTTTACAGAACCGACCACCATCACGGCCAGGACCGCCATACTGGGTGTACCTGCAATAAGGTTGGATGTAGTGGACCTTGACGACCCGATCGAGGCAAATGCCAACCTGACATATGTAATCACAGTGACCAATGAGGGATCCGCCTCAGATCACAACCTGGTGCTGGTATGCCAGTTGGACGAGGGTCTATCGTATGTGTCTTCTACAGGACCAACCAAGGCCACATACTCGGGCAAGACGATCACCTTTGCCCAGCTCCGATCCCTAGGCCCAAAGGAGAAGGCCAGTTGGAGGGTTGTCACTAAGCCTGCTAACACAGGGAGGGTCTGGTTCAAGGCATCCTTGAGCAGCGAGACCATCAACAGGCCGCTGGAGAAGACAGAGACGACATTCGTGTATCAATAGGCTGGCCGCCCAGAGATGTCAGCTAATATACGATGGCGACGGCCTGCTCGATAGCCCTGGTCAGCTCTTCGACTGCGCCCTGCTCAATGCATTCGTCAAAGCCAATCTGAAACAGTACCTGACGCTCAGAAGGCGAGAGCCTGCCTGTGCTGGCAATGACCTTGACGGTCTGGAGCTCAGGATCGTTCCGAATGGACCTACATATGCCCACAGCATCGATCTGACCGGCCAATAGGTCTATGACCAGGACATGCGGATTAAACCTCTGGACCGCCAGGCCGGCAGCAAAGTTGTTGTCTGCCAGCTGGAGCTCGTATTGGCCAGAGGCTGCAATTTTTTCTGCCATGGACTGGGCGGTGGGCTTGTTGCTGCTGATTATCAGGACCCTCACCTTTCCGCTAGAAAGCCCCTTTAGGGGCATGTTGTGCTGTTTCATGAACCTGATCAGCTCCTCGAGCGGGATCCGCCGATCCTTGCTGCCTGGGATCCTATAGCCCTTAAGCTGGCCCGTATCGAACCATTTTGAGACCGTCCTTGCTGCCACATTGCAGATCCTCGCAACATCACCGGTTGTCAAGATGTTCTTGCCTTTTGCCATCAATCACCCCAAGACTTCTGACCTCATACCCATATTTCGGCACCAACAGGCCCTCGGTTAATCGCAGCAGATAGCCGTCCTTGGCATGACCTGCTGGCGAGGAGATAGGGATATAGGCCCTGAGATTGGACAAGCGATTTTTGGATGTATCGCTGCCCTATGCTATATAAGTATTAGGGGACACACAAGAAAGGTGGAAGGCCAGGACCGGGCCTCAGGTATCAGATTACCAACATCGAGGGACCAGAAGTGAGCAAATACATCCTTGTATTCTTGGCCGGGTTCATTACCGCAGTCTACTGCCTTGCCCCACCTGTAGACCAGGCCTATCAGCCTGGACAGCAACAAGCCAATCCGGCAAGGACTCTCCTAGTCAGGGCCACGACATGGGTGGCAAACAGTGCGGTCCATATTGTCAGGGATCTTGCCTGCAGGCTCTGGGTGCTTGTGGAGGCCAGGTTCAATAATCACCTGCCAAGCGATAACCCTGCCGAATCCGATAAGGATATAACCAGTTGAGCACTACGGCCCTACCGGCCTTGTGGCCTGTAGTTGCTGCTCTTCCTTCTGCAGGAGCTCAAATAACTGGGGCCTTTCATTGCGGATCCTGGTCAACAGGTTCTGTCTGAGGTAGGGTGGGTATTGCGGATCACCAAGTAAGTCTATCAGGGCAGTATACCTGATCCTTGCCATAGTGGGCAGGCCTAGTCTGCCTTGTTCGTCCGAGTATTCCTTGTGATAGTAGTCATAGATCTGCTGCACAAGCCTCTCTGTACCAAAGGCCTCGTCATCAGAGCCTATGGCATAGAGATAATAACTCTGCTTGAGCAGTGCCACCACCTGCTCGGTTGCATCGGGCATACCGAGGCCCTGTAACTCGTCAATGAACTTACGCCTGCAGAACTCGGCCAAAGGGACCTTGAATTCATCCAGCGGATACCTCCTGCGTAGCTCATCGTAGATCCTTTGGGCCTGGGCGACCAGCCCGCTCTGATAGAAGGACAAGACCGCATTCCTGAGCATATTCCTATGCCCGACCGCCAGCGACTCCTCCCTGGTGTCTTTGTCACTGTACTTTTCCATAAGTGCAAGTACCGCCTGATGATATCGGTCGAACATCCGCAGGTCTGGCCTTACAAAGACGTCCGTCACGATAACTGGCTCTTCTGCCAGGCTCCCATCCTCCTTCTGCGGCCTGACCGCCACATCATAGAATAGGAGCCTGCCATACCTGAATAGGTTCTGCAGGCTGTGCATGATGATCCGGTCGGTGTTGAGCTCGACGGTCTCTAGCTTGCGGCCCTGCTCCTCCGCAACCATCTTTAGCCCCATGGCGGCCCAATAGATGGCGTGGGAGTCTGGATGTCGCCAGTCCAGGGGTATCACATGGTTGGGGTCATTGAAATCAACAGGTCCATAGAGCTTGTTGAGCTCTACCATGAAGGCAGGGTCCATCTTCCAGACCCTCCTCAATTGATGGGCCCTAACGATCAGGCCAAGCCGCCTGAGATTGGGGTCTCCCAGGTATGACTGTATGACCTGAAAGGGCCTTGGCCCAAACCGGTTTGGGTCCTGGGTAAGGGCCATGTAGCTGGAGAAGAATCGTTCTGGCGTGGAGAATGCGTCATCCGAGGCCATCAGGGCATGTATGATCGGCCTAAGGTTGGGATCCGAATAGATCTGGGACCAATCCGTCGGTGCTGCCGCCAGTGCCTCGAAGTAGGACTGGTCTGCCACCTCTACAAGCGGGCCGATCTCCTTGGCAAGCTGGACCTTATAGTACTTGTGGGCATCGTCCGTGATCCCGCCTATCTTGTGCTGGAAGATACGGCCGAGTTCCTGGTATAGCGCCAGGCTCTTTGGATTGAGCGGTATCCCCTTATCCCGTAGCAGCTCATAACCGCTCTTTACCCAATGCCATCTCTGATCTGGCCGGGAAACGGGTATGGCGACAGATATGTTATAGGCCATGTTCCATGCCTGGAAGACCCATACATCTGGGAACCTAGGCTGCAGGGTTGTGATCCACTCGGCCAGTTGTCTTGCATCAAAGAACTGGCCCTGCTCCTTGAGGGCATCTGCCCTGATCCACAGTATGTCCACCACCAATCCCCTAAATGCCCCCATTGCCACTGTTGCAAAGGCCAGGGATGGGGGGGCGTTCTCGAGAGGTTCGTTCATCACCAGCTTCATGGCCTTGCGTTTCTCGTTGATGGAGTCGAGTTGCGCACCTGCTGCCCATAGCAGGCATATGGCCAATATGATACCCACTAGATATACAGCTATGTCACGGGCCTTCATGTGCGTCTAAAGCACCATCAAACCGTGGTCCTGGCAAGCTCACTAGACCTGAACACCCAAAGGCCTGTGGCCAAGAGCACCAATGCCTTGGCGAGGATGGGACCTCCACCTTGCCAAAGCACCAGCGACCAGGGTATCAACCTGGCCGAGACTAGGAACTTGGTTGGGTTCATTAGGTCAAACCTGGGTAGCGCCTGGACCAAGAGTTTGAGTGTATAGTCGTAGATAACGCTTAGGTTCTTGCCCAGAAAAGAGAAGGATTCTAGTATGAAGCCACTGGTACTACCAGTGAATAGCACAAGCAGGCATAGCAGGATCGCCACAGGAAATGACAAGAACGACCCAGCAAACACACCAACTGCAGCGAGAAAGACCAATCGCACCAATATCAGCAACACACCTCGCAACAGGTTCGCGGTAAAGCCACCGGCCTTATACAAGACCTCCAGCCCCTCGTCCAATGGGAAGATCACGACCGTGTCATTATCCAGATCATTGAGGAAAGCGACTGCCAGATACCCATCCTTGGCCACCGCATCGGCTGGGACTGCAAACTCCCTGAAGGTTCGGACCGGATCCTTCCTTTCCACCCGATAGATGGGCGTGCCGACCTGGACCCCCTGGTTGAGTTGCCTCAGGTCACCAACCAGCCACTGACTGGAGATCTGCAGGTCTATAGGATTGGAGCTGACATTGTACTTGAATCTTATGAAAAGCGAGCCATTCGGGTCGGCAAGCCTGACATTGTGGAACTCCCACATCAGCTCCTGGCCAACACTTGCTGCCCTCTTTTCCAGCCTCTTCTGTTGAGTCAGCCTCGCTATGACCTGCTCCCTGGGCAAACCCTTGAAGACCTGTTCGAGCTCTTGGCTGGTGACCAGACGTTGGTAAAGCTCCTCAACCTCCTTGGAGACATCTGGCTCTGTTGGTCTTAGGGCATTCCTGGCAGTGAAGAACTCATTATTTAGTTGCTCCATCTGTTCAGGATCGATCCTGAAGAGTCTAGGACTATAGATGGTGATCCCGAACACCAGCCCAGACATGATTGCCAGTACCACCACATCAACGATCATCACGCCCAGGAATTTGCCCAGGATAAACTGGTATCTGCGTATCGGCTTTGTAAGTACCGTGTGCACCTGGCACTGCACTATATCTGCAGTGGTCGTATAGGTCATTGCAATGATCGTCAGTAGCGACACCAAGAGACCTATCAGAGAAAGCCCATAGCTGACGAAGGTCTGCAGCCTGCCCTTCACGGTGCCATCTCCAGTGCTAGCAGCGGCAAGCACAGGCAGGATCACCAACAATAAGACGAAAAAGACCACCGCGATCCTCATCCTGACGACCTGCCTGACCGTGTTTGTAGCAACCGCCAGGATCTTTCCCATACTAACCCTGCCCCTTGTCCTGCTGATCCTCTGGCCTGTAGACCAACTGATCAAGTATCTCCTGCTTGACAGGCGTTGGTGTCTCTATAGGCCTGGTTGCAGACTGTTCGGTGGCCGGCTGCGGCTGCTCAACAGATTCGGTCAATCGCTCAAGCAGGTCGCCACTAGGCTGACCTGCTAGGAATGAACCTATCTGTGTGGTGCTGATCGCCCCACTGGTCGGCTGGGCCCTGGCCTGGGCCTCAGAGACGATCCGCATGAAGAAGGATTCCAGCCTCTCCATAGGCGATGAGACATCCACCTGGCCAGCCTCCTGGGCAAGGAGCTGCCTGATCTGCTCGATAGTCTGCTGGCTAACAGGGCCTGTACTGATCTGGATCCTATCGGATCGCTGTAGCAACTCCTTTACAGGACCCTCAGCCCTGATCCTGCCGCCATAGAGTATGGCGATCCGATCACACACATCCTCTACGTCTGCAAGCAGGTGACTGCACAATATGATGGTCTTTCGGCGGCTGGCAAGGGTCCTGATCAGGTCCTTTATCTGTTTGGTACCTATCGGATCGAGCCCACTGGTCGGCTCATCCAGGATCAATAGGTCAGGGTCGTTTATCAAGGCCTGGGCAAGGCCTATCCTGCGGGCCATGCCCTTTGAAAATGTCCCTATAGGGCGATTTGCAACTGCCTTTAGCCCCACCATCTCCAGCAGGGCCTCTGTTCGCTCCCTCCTTATCTTGCTAGGCAGACCAAAGAGCCTGCCGTAGAAGTCCAGGGTCTCCCTCGGATTGAGGTAACGATACAGATACGACTCCTCTGGCAGATAACCGATCCTCCTATTGATCTTGGGGTCGTCCCCATCGCCACCTAGCACGATGGCCCTGCCCTTTGTGGGATATAGAAGGCCGAGCAGGAGTTTCAGTGTAGTGCTCTTGCCAGAACCATTTGGCCCTAGTAGCCCAAACACCTCGTTGTACCTTATCGTGAGGTTTAGCTCCTCTACCGCGCGGACCTTAGGCCGGCCCCACCAATCATTGAATATCTTGGTCAGGCCGATTGTCTGGACTGCATACTGCATGGTCTATTAGATCCGTTGGCTGACGGTCTGCTCGCCAAACCTCACTAGCCTGGCAGAGTTGAATACCACGATCAGGGAGCTGGCAAAGTGAAATAGTGCTGCCAACGTAGGCGGCACGAACTTCGACAGGGATATCCCAAGTATGATAAACACCACGCCAAAGGCAAGGTTCTGCCCTATGACCCGCCTTGTCTTTCTTGATATGCGTACCAAGAACGGCAGACGCCTAAGATCATCGTTCATCAAGGCGATAGATGCCGAATTGATCGCCACATCGCTGCCTGCCGCACCCATGGCTATGCCCAGATCACCTGCAGCCAGGGCAGGGGCGTCGTTGATCCCATCCCCAACCACCACCACCGTATGCCCTTGTCTTTTTATCTGCTCGACTATGGCCAGTTTATCCTGTGGCAGACACTGCGCCTTGAAGTCCGTACAACCAAGCTCAGCTGCCACCCTGTTTGCCACATCATTGCGATCCCCGGTCAACATGGTAATACGCTTGATCCCGATCTCCAAAAGCTCCTTGACCGCCTCCTTTGCCTCGGGCCTGGTCTTGTCCTCAAGCCCGATCCAACCTATGCACTGCCCATCCCTGGCCACATACAAGGTGCTGAAGCCCTGTTCCTCATGCAGGCTCGGTCCTCGGACCTGGCTGGTGTCGATCCCCTGCTCCTGCAGGAAGGTCTCGCGGCCGACTATCACCTTCTGGCCGTTGACGGTGGCAATCACACCCTTGCCAGGGACCTCCTGGAATCCTGTAGGATCGGTAAGGACAACATTGGCCTCCTTGGCCAACTCCTGCAGGGCCCTTGCAGCAGGATGCCTGCTCATCCGTTCTGCAGAGGCGGCAGTAGAGAGCAGTTCGGCAGGTCCGATTTGGGGACCTGGCGTCAGCTTCGTGACGAACAGCTTGCCGGTGGTGATCGTGCCGGTCTTGTCAAAGACAAGTGCGGTGGCCTTGCCCACGATCTCCAGGTCTGCCACATTCTTGACCAGCACACCCATCCTTGCAGCTGCAGAGATCGCGGCCACCATGGCCGTTGGCGTGGCCAATATCAAGGCACAAGGACAGGAAATCACCAGTATGGTGATGGTCTGACTGGTGTTGCGGGTGAAGAACCACACTATCGCAGCTATCATCAGCACCGTAGGCACGTACCACTTGACGTACCTATCGATGATCCTCATGATGGGGATCTTGGTCTGCTCCGCCTGGACGATCAATGACTGCACCCTGCCCAAGGTCGTATCAGAACCGGCCTTGGTCACCTGCACATCCAGGACACCAGTAAGATTGATCGTGCCTGCAAATACCTGCATCCCTGGCACCTTGTCCACAGGTAGCGATTCGCCGGTTATGGTCGCCTCGTTGACCGAGCTGTATCCGCCTATGACCTCGCCGTCTGCAGGGATATTGTCCCCAGGCCTTATCCTGATACGGTCGCCAGGCCTCAACCCGCTCACAGGCACCTCTTGTTCGCCACCTGCATCATCCAACCTGCAGGCCTTTGTCGGGGTCAGTTTGATCAAGGCCTCGATCGATGCCCTGGCCCCCAGCGCGGTCCTGGTTTCGACCAATTGGCTAAGCAACATGAAGAACCCGATAAGTCCTGCAGAGACATAGTCCTGCGTAGCAAAGGCAGCTATGATCCCAAGGGCGGCCAGCTCATCCATGTGGGAATGGCCCTTCAGCAGGCACTTTACTGCATGCCAGACCACCGGAAGCCCTAGCAGTATTGCACCTGCAAGGGCGAATAGTTCCGTATTGAAGCTGCCCTTCCCATAGAAGATCTGGCCAACACGGCTATTGATCAGCAGCACCCCCCCTGCCAAGGTACCTAGTAATGCCATGCTGACCCGCAGTTGCTGCTGGTCGGGACTGACCTGTTCCTTTAGGTGAAGATGTTCATGGACCATCGACTATTGCCCGGATTTCTGCAAACCTTCGGCCTGCCTTGCCCTGATCGTTGGATCACGATTCAACAGGATCCTTACCTCTCTACTGCCGCCAGTAGCAGGTTGTAGTACGAACTTCTCATCAATACCAGCCAAGACCTGGCCAATTGCATCAAGATATAGGACCTGCACCACAAGCATGGGTCTATTCCTGTATTCAGGTAACAGACTCAGGAAATACTCCGCCGTGGACCTGGCTGACTCGACCACACTTGTCCTGTACGCCCTTGCCTCTGCGAGGATCCTCTGGCATTCACCTGAGACCTGAGCCCAAAGCGATTCAAGCGTATTGGGATCGGTATTTGGATCTTCCAAGGCGGCAGTCAATTGTGCGGCCACAGGCCCTGCAGCCTCATTCATGGTGGTCTGTGCCTCGGCCTGGGCCTGACTGACCTGGGTACGGGCCTGCTGACTAGCAGTGATAAAGGTCTGGAAGGCCTCGTCCACCTGCCTGGGCCAGGTAAAGGCCGTCAGTGTCACGGAAAGGACCCTTACCCCGCTTTCCAATGTATCCAGTTTCTCCTGGACAAGCTCCTTGACCTGAGAGGCAACCCTGTCGGTTGCAGCGATCACCTCATCGATATTGTACTTGACCATCGTCTTGATGACCGCCTCCTCAACACAAGACTGTATGATCGGATTGACCCCCTTTTTCATCAGCTGGTAATAAGGTTCGCCCGGCTTGGGCGTCTGGACGGGTATATTCTTGAAGAAAGCCTTTATATCGCTGATCTCGTAGGTGACCTGCCACTTGGAATGGACGATGCTGTAATCATCGCCCCCTGTCACCAACAATCGCCTGAACTGCCTGCCTGTCAATCCTAGTAGATTACCCACATCCTCTCCACGCGCAAGGCAATACCCCTCCACAAGTGGATCCAACTTTGCTGGCGGCCTGGGTGCAGGCCTGGTCTTGTCAGCCAAGAGCTCCTCTGGTGTCTGAAAGTACCAGAATGAGTTTATCGCCAGGTTTGTCTTTGTGGAGACCGGGATCTTGACCAACTCCTCTATCGGATAGGGCCAGACAAACTTCAGACCAGGCTTGATCGCCACCTGGCCGTCAGGACCTACCTTCACCTGACCAAAGCGGAGCAGTATGCCCTGTTCCTGTGGCCCTATGGTCTGTAGGCATGTGGCAAGGAATGCGATTATGATGCCGATCATCACAAACTTCAGCACTATAAAGCTGATCCTGAGGGCCTCTGCCAAAGACCTACTGGCAGAGTCCATCTGTGCGATGTCTAAGGCCTCAGGCTCGTGATCAGGATGATTGTCTGGATGATCGGCTGCCATCTTCCACGCCTATCTATTACACTGATTCGGATCGGGCAATCTCATCAGGAGATTGAATGGTTCAACCATCATCGGCAGGACCAGTGTGGTCCTGTCCTTGAGCATCTGCTTGAGGGCCTCTAGATTCTTCAGGAACATGGCAAACTCGGGCTCTTGTTCTAGCATCTGATAGTACTTCGCTGCCTCTGCATCGCCTTGTCCCCTTATGGCCATGGCCCTTGCCTGGGCAGCGGCCAATAGCTCTTCCTTCTTTGCCTTTGCATCACTCTCTATAGCCTTGGCCTCCGCCTGACCTTCGGCTATCGTGGCCCTTGTCCTAAGGGTCCTGGCAGCCTTCATTCGGTCAAAGACCTTTGCACTCACGTCCTCGCTGACCTTCATCTGTTTTATGCCCAAGGCCTTTATCTCTATGCCATAGTCCTCCTCCATGGCCTTCTTGATATCCTCCAACATCTGCTGCTGGATCTGGGCCAGACGTATCTGATTTGGATCGCTATTGACCAATTCAGCGAACTGGTGCTGGCCAAAGACGCGATTCTGCGTGTCCTTGATCTGGCTATACAGCTTGTTCTCAGCTGCCTGGATCGATGTACCTACCGCCCTATAGAATGCCAGTGGATCTACTATCCGCCAGGTCACGTATGTCTTGACTATGACCGGTACTGCACCCTTGGTGGTGGTCTCAGCATAATCGCCCTCAAAGAGCCTCAGCCTAGCGTCGAACCTTGTGACATGTTCTATGGGATCAGGCCACTTGAGGTGTAGACCAGGCTCTATTACCGGTCTTACAGGCCGCCCAAACCTGGTCACGAATGCCACCTCGGTCTGTCTGACCTGAAAGACCACCAGCATGGATAGAAACAGCAGTATCAGGAATATCACGATGATCGGCACGCCAAGACGCTTCATGGGTTCCTCTGCTCCTGAAGTGGGCCTATGTCATACACATTAGGCATAAGCTTATCCTGTAGATCCACAATAGTGACCTCTCTATCGTTTGGTTCGGCAAGTACCGCATACTTGCGGATGGGCGAGATGGCCTCAGCAAGCGCCTGGAGCCTTTGCTGCCTGACAAAGATCTTCGGCGCTGCACGATAGGCCTCCAACTGGCCCCTGAACCTGATACCAACACCATAGGCCTCCTTGGCCCTGCGGTATGCATATGCCTTTGCCTCGCGAAGGATCCTATAGACCTCACCTACCGCCCTGCCAAAGGCCCTGTCTAACTCGGCACCCAACCGCTCGTCCTCTGCCTGATTGGATTGCCTGCTTGCCTGCTGATATCTTGTAGCCAGGTCATAGAGGGCATAGGCCTGCTCAACGCTCCCTACAAGACCAGACAGGTCCTCATTCTGCTGGCCTAGGGCATTGAAGATCAGTGCCTGCTTTTCCTGCACCGCACCAACCACTGCCTGGTATTCAGGCACCACCTCCACAGGTGGGTGTATGCCCTGAACACCAACAAAGACGATCTCTACACCAAGGCCAGCCTCGTCTGCAGCCTCTTGTATCATCTGCATCAGGACCTTCCTGGCCCTATCACGTCCTCCGCCGAGCAGGCTCTCTGCAATCCTGCTTGAGCCCATCTGGTCGGTCTCGATAGTCGCACTTGCACCAAAGACCGTAAGCTGCTGATAGCAGATCGCCTCCAGCGTCTTTTGTGGATCGCTGTAGTTGTACAAGAAGGCACGCAGGTCCTTTACCCTGTAGTGAACAGGGACATTGGCCTTTACCAGGCTAACAGGCAAGGCACCCCCAAACTGCCCTGAGACAGGACCTTGTCCAGTTTCACTTGCAACCAGCAGGCTGTGCTCCTCCTCGTAGTGCGGCTTGTTCCATAGCAAGGGGCTACGCTGTTCGAATCCAGCCGGATCGAGCTTGGGCTTATAGCCGATCGGCAGTTCCATGATCCTGCCTATGGTATAGGCCCTGACCACCTCGAAAGGCCATGGCCACTTTATGTGCATGCCGGGCCGGACCTGGCGTATAGGCCTGCCGAGACGCTCTATGATGGCCTGCTGATCGGTCTGTATGACCGCTATGCAACTGGCCATGTACAACGTCCCGACACCAAACAAAAAGAGCGGCACTATGGCCCGCTCCAGTAGCTTATAGAACCAGGTCTGGGAGACCTTAAAACCAAATTGGTAATCCAGGGCGCTGGCCAGGCTCTGGAGGATGCTGCCAGGCTCATTGATCAGGCCCAACAGTCTGCTGTCGAATGGGGCACGGTCATATTGCCCTTCCACCCTGGGCCTATAGATATCCAGAACGACATTCAGCAGGGTCTCTAGGCCCAGCACTACAAGTAAGGCCGCCACTGCATATGCCACGGCCCTCTCGAGCCAGAATACCTGGAACTGGGCAAAACCCAATCCTATGGCCAGGACAAAGGCGGCCACCGCTACTGCCAGGTATGCACTGCCCCCTGCACGCAAAGGCCTCCATGCAGGCTGTGCGGACATGCCAGTGGCATATCGCGAAAGCAGGAAACACACGAATGCCACAGCGGCCATGATGATCCCTGCCACCAGCGGAGACTGGGCCTGGGCATCGATATGCCGCAGTCCATACCTCCATATCACCCACCCTAGACCTATCTGGACCGCAGCGATCAGGGCACCGAAGATCGGGATGAACCACCTCTCGAATACCTCAAGCCTCCGCCTTGCAATCACCGTCACCAGGGATTGCTCTGCCTCGGCCTGGAAGATGCTTGAGGACTGCCTGCCCTGTGCCCAGTGGGCCGTATCCAATTGCTCCTGGTAGGCCAGACGCCGCAGTCTCAGGTGCAAGGCAAGCACGAACCAGATCAACACCCCGTTTGCGATCAGACACCCCACGGTCCAGACTGCGGTATAACCTGACCATCTGCCTACAAATACCGCCACTGTTGACAGGACCGCGCCTACTACCAGACAGGCCCAAGCCAGGTGCTCAGGGGCCTTGGAGGTGCGGGTCATCCTTTCCAGCTCAACATTGTCAGTTGCTGCCGCGCCCAAGATCAACCTTTACAAGATGACCTGATCCAACTAAAAACGACGTCGCCAGAGTCTAGGGGCAACATGTCGAAAAATCAACAACCGATACGAAACCCCAGTGACCTTGGTTCGTAGGTTAAGATGTCGTCCAATCGGAGGCAAAGGATGCAGAAGGTCTATACCATCGCCAAGAACACCTTCACTCAGGCCATAAGACAGCCTGTGTACGCAGTATTGGTAGGCTCTGCACTGATCCTACTGCTGATCAGCCCAGCCATCTCCATGTACACCATGAGCGACGACAATAAGTTCTTGCGGGACATGGGCCTGTCAACACTCTTCTTGACCAGCCTCTTTGTGGCCATATTTGCGGCTGCAGGGTCGATCGCAGAGGAGATGGACAGCAAGACCATCACCACAGTACTTTCCAAGCCGGTGCCAAGGCCAATATTCGTGTTGGCAAAGTTCCTGGGGGTGGCAGCAGCAATAGCCTTGGCACACCTTGTCTGCACCATAGCACTATTAATGGCCATAAGACATGGGGTACTCGAATCTGCAGGGGATACCCATGACATGACCGTCATCGCCGCAGCCGCAGCAGCCGTAGGGATCAGCGTGTTACTAGCCGGTCTATTCACGTACTGGTTCGATTGGAAGTTCTCCTCAACGGTCATATCATTATTGGCTTTATTCGGCACAGGGGCCATGGTCTTCCTGTGCCTTGTAGATCGCAACTGGCGATTTAACCCACAGGGCAACAATATTCACCTTACCGACGTCTACGGCTCGGTCCTACTGCTGTTGGCTGCCTTGATCGTTGCTGCAATGGCACTTGCACTATCCAGCAGGTTCAGCCTTGCAGTCACGCTAGCAGGATGTGTGGGCGTCTTCTTGCTAGGTCTTATAAGTGATTATGTGTTTGGCCGCCTGGCCCAGGAGCACTGGTGGGCAGCCATAGGCAGATTCCTCGTGCCGAATCTGCAGGTATTCTGGATCAGTGACGCCATATACGAAGGTACCCAGGTCCCGTTCAGGTATATCCTCATCGCAGGGGCCTATGCCATATGCTATATGTGCGGGATCCTGGGCCTGGCAGTAGCCTTATTCCAAAGAAGGCAGGCAGCCTAGGCTGGCGACCTTAGCACAGCCACCTCATCGCAGCTTTGCTGTTTTGGGCAGCGTGCGCAGTCCCTCCAGACCTTCATCGGAAGGCTCTCCCTTGGGACCTCCACAAAGCCCAACCTCTTGAAGAAGCCAGGCTCCATGGTCAGCGCAAAGACCTTGCCGATCCCCAGTTCTCTTGCCTTCTCTAATGCGGCCGTCACAAAGGCAGTGCCTATCCCCTTTGATTGATGCCCCTGGGCAACCGCCAGGGACTTGATCTCTGCCAGGTCTGACCAGACCACCTCCAGGGCACAGCAGCCCACTACCTGATCATCCTCCTGTGCAACCAGGAAGGTCTGCAGGTGCTCGTAGATATCTGCCAGGGACCTGAAGAGCATCTTATCCTGCTCGGCAAAGGTACCGATCAATGCGTTTATCTGCCTGGCATCCGAGACCTTGGCTGGACGTATATGCATGGCCGCAGTATACAAGAAGGGTCGTCCCTTGCAAGTTGCTGCAAAAAACGGCTAGACTGGCCTTGACGTGCCGATATATATACGGGCTGTTCTTCACGGTATATGAATGAGGAGCCAGGTATGAAGAAGTACCGCTGTCTGATGTGTGGTTACATCTACGACCCTGAGATAGGTGACCCCGAGAACGATATCGATCCAGGCACGGCATTCGAGGAGCTGCCGGATGACTGGGTCTGTCCAGACTGCGGGGTGGGAAAGGACGAGTTCGAACCCATAGATGACGACTAGTGCGTCGCAGGTGCCGTTTGGGCAGGCTCAGAGTAAATATGTCTGGCCGGCCCAGGCGACCTATTGGAAGGACCAGGGATGGTCAAGATAAGGCCTGTGGCACCTGGGTCAATCACGTGTGCAGAGATACCCCCTACCCCATGCGTGATGGTCATATTTGGGGCATCAGGGGACCTGGCCACCAGAAAGCTCATCCCAGCCATCGCACAACTCCACCTCAGAGGACTGCTCGACGAGGGCTTCTGTCTTGTAGGCTGTGGCAGGACCAGCCTCTCAACCGAGGCCTTTAGAGAAAGGGTAAGGACCATCCTGGCAGCAAGCCCTTGCGGCCAAGCCAACGGTTGGTTGGAGATGCTGCTTTCCAGGACCTTTCACGTCACAGGCAGGTACGAAGATAGGGCCTTTTATGACCGCCTTAAGTCCTTGCTGGTCGACCTGGACTGCAGGTATAGGCTGAACAAGAATGTGGTCCTCTACCTTGCCCTGCCGCCTGGCCTCTATCCGATAGTTGCCAGCGGGCTGGCCTCCTCCGGCCTGGTCTGTCCAGACGCAGGTACAGCATGGGATGCGAAGCTAGTGCTAGAGAAGCCCTTCGGCATGGACCTGGCAACTGCCAGGCAACTCAACAGCCAACTGAGCCGCTGTATCCCAGAGTCCAGGATCTACAGGATCGACCATTACCTAGGTAAGGAGACCGTCCAGAACATCCTGGTACTGAGGTTTGCCAACAGTATATTCGAGCCGCTGTGGAACAACCGATACATAGACCACATCCAGATCACCATGGCAGAGCAGGTGGGCGTAGGTCAGCGGGGCCGTTACTACGACCAGGCTGGGGCCTTGCGGGATATGGTCCAGGGCCACCTGCTCGGCGTACTTGCCCTAGTGGCCATGGATGAGCCTGAGGCATTCGATCCAGAGGCGATCAGGGACCAGATCACAAGGCTATTGGAGGCGATAAGGCCCTTCAGCACCGATGATCTCCAGGCCATTGCTGTGCGGGCACAGTATGGCCCAGGTACCATTGAGGGCCAGCAGGTCTGCGGCTACCGCCAGGAGGAGCATATCTCACCAGACTCCCAGACAGAGACCTATGTAGCCCTCAAGCTCTTCGTGGACCACCCCAGATGGCAGGGCGTGCCATTCTACCTGCGGACAGGCAAACGACTGGCGGCAAAGGATAGCCACGTGGCGATCTGCTTCAAACCGGTGGCCCAATCTTTTTTCCGCAAGGCAGGACTTCAGATCCCTCAGAACATCTTGCTACTTCGCCTCCAGCCAGATGAGGGGATAAGCGTGAGCTTCCAGGCAAAACTGCCTGGATCAAAGCTGTGCCTGGGCACGCTGCAGATGGCCTTCAACTACCAGGACCTTACAGACCGGCCACTGCCTGACGCATATCAGAGGCTGCTATTGGACTGCATGCACGCAGATCAGACACTGTTTACCAGGTACGATTCGGTGGAGGTGTCTTGGCAGAAACTGGAGCCGATACTGGCTGGATTCAGCCAGGGCAGGCCCCCACTCTGCACATACCCGGCAGGCACCAGCGGCCCACCTGAGGCCGATCAGATGATCCAGCAGGATGGCCGCCACTGGCTGCAGCTGACTGCTACGGTCAACGAAAAACTCGCCACATAACAAGCAACTCACAACTCAAATTGTCTTATCGTGGCCGGGTTGCCCATTCCAGGATCAGGTTGTAGACCTCCTCCCAGTCCTTGGCCCTGGGAGGGAAAACCTCTCTATCGGTAGTATTCGCAAAGCAAATGACGTGAGGTCCATCCCCTCTGAGATTCTAGATTTGCTCCTTGGAGTCTTCGACATACAAGTCAGCACTCACATAAGTCTTCTGCTTCAAGAAGCACAGCTCCCAATATGGTATTCCATTTGCATCAAGCCATTTAACCGTCTGGTTTATGGTATTGCGGTGGCAGTACCCCACGTACAGCCTGTTGGTTATAATCCTGATGCGTGCCCCTTTGTCAGACAACCTTCCAAGCCAGGTTCGCGCGCCTGGGATCATCCGCATAGTCTCGAATAACTGCTTCTCGGTGAAGGCAAACCTGTGGACCCGTTTGTACTCCTCGTTGTCCCTGACACCCCACTCCCACAGGCCAAACCCTACATCCTCCGGCAGATCCTGCGGGCTCTTACCAAACCACTCGGCCACTATCTCCCGCATCCTACCGTAGTAATCGGCGCAAAAACCGCCCAGATCTACTCCGATAACAACGTCTTTTAGACCACGTGACTCGCCCATGACTGCACCCCAACAGCTTCTCTTACTCCTCTTCGTTACGCTATCTTCAACTCATCCCGCAAGTTCCTTCGCACGAGCTGAACCAGCCGGCCCAACGCGAGATTGGCTCCAGCCAGGTCCCTCTGCTCGATAGACCGGATAAACTCCTCCATGGCCTCTATCTCCGACTTGGAGAAACCCCGCCCGCAAAAATGGGGCCCCGTCTTCCTGTATCGCGAACCACACTGGAAAGAAGCTCTTGAACATCTCCAGCCTATATTCAGGCCTTTTCTGGGTGCGGTCTTGCAATCGGTCAGGTACCCTGTCACGAAACACCCAACAGCCACCATCAGCGCCCGAGCAGTGTCATTGGCATTTCCATAGTGCTCACCTCCCATCTCCAATTATGGCCAGACCGTCCACCCCTTACATCGTGCTTATCTGCCTCAATACCCGTTGCGGTCGTAGGCTCTTCTCCAGACAAGGGTGCACATAAACCTTGCTGGCTGAGTGTCCTTCTGGGTTGATAACATCGTGAATCCACGAACTTGCCCTTAGTAAGACTTCCCCTTTTGTGGGGGTATCCAGCGAGATTAGACAAAGGACCGGTAACCGACTCTTGCTCCCTAATGGCCGATCTGGTTCGCAACCCGGCTTTCTCACAATCTCCGACATTTGTTCAGCCGATGGCAATGATTAGGGACCTATTGCGTCGCAGGGATTGTAGAAAACGCGACAAACAGATAAACCGCAGGAGGGGCCTATGTACACGAACTTCTTAGAAGAACTAGTGGCTGAATGGTATGACTGGCGAGGCTACATAGTTAGACGGAACGAGTTAGTTGGGCGAAACCCAAGTGGGCGAGGCGGGTTTGAAACGGAAGTCGGCATGGTTGCCTATGATCCCTCGAGAGGGTACCTGGTCCATCTCGAGACATCAACCGATTGCCGTGCCTGGAACCGCCGGCGAACACGATTCAGCCAAAGATTCAGACTAGGTGCGAAGCGTATCGCAAGACTCTTCCGAGGCCTTGACCTTCCAGACCAAGCTGAATGGCAACGGGTCGTAGTCCTGGCACATGGAAAGAACCGCCGCCACCAAGTCTTAGATGATGCTGAAGTATGGATAATCAGCGACCTTCTAAGAAAGATCCTGGAAAACCTGCGAAACGTTCCATTTCAAAGGCGAGCCGTCCCAGAGAAGTATCCATTGCTGCGGGCACTGCAGCTGGTGGCGTCCTATCCGGATACCTTGACTCACCAGAACCGGAACATGTAGTTGGGGGGCACTGTAGCAAGATGCCTCCTTGATGGTATGGGTTTCTTGCAAGCCCTGACAACACAGACAGTTACCCCAGCGTCATGGTACTGAAGACCTGCACCAGAGCATGGATTACCATCTTGGCTGGCCAAACGTAACACCTAGGCGAGGCCGTTCTGGGCTAGCCGCAAATCAGCTCTGTAGCCCCTCCACCCGTTCCGAGGCATGCCATGATCCATCCCGCGGTCTCAGCCCATGCTCATGACTGAAAAACTCAGTAATCTAGAATCTTAGGGCAGCTTGACGGCCTCGGTGAACTCCACCAAGGCAGTGCCGGTGGCAGGGTTGGGCTTGATGGTACCGACCAGCCCTACCTTCTGGCCTAACAGGGCCTCCATGTCCTGCCCTGATGCTTCTTGGCTGGCCTGCGCAAAGCACAATAGGCTTCCGTCATCGGCAACAACCTTGCAGCGCCTTGGGCCAGCTGGGTCATCGTATAGACTGGACCGCTCCAACCTCCCTACAACACAGAACCTGCTGATATCAGGGGTAAGCTTCAGTTGGTCCTGCTTAGACTTCTCTATCTTAGCAAGGGCATCTGCTAGAGCCTTTTCCTGTTTTTCCAGGTCCACTTGGGCCTGCTTTGCGACCTCACAGTTGGCGATCCTCGCAAGCAGCAGCCTCGCATACAAGGATGCCTTGGTAGCCTTCTTGTCATCCACGATGGACTGCAGGGACCGCTTGATGGCAGTGAAATCCTGTTTTGTAAGGGGCTTGGCGGTCTCGGCATTGAACTGCTCTAGGAGCTTATTGAACTCATCCATCCGGTACGCATCGCCCACTTCCTGCTGGGTCGGCTTTGCGACGGTCTGTGTGGGGCGGCTGGCTGGCTGATCTGTGATAGGTCTGATGTACCTGCTGCTGACCCAGAGACCTGCACCTGCCGGACAGGCGATCTTGAGATAGCCATCCCTCTCTTCGCCCAGTAGCTTGACCTTGTCGCCGCGCCTGAGCACTACCTGTCTTGTGGTGGAGTGGATCGGTGCAACCAGCTCGGAGCCTGCATACACAGGTACCTGATCCCCTGTTACAACACCTTCTGTCCTGTCATTCAATGACACGCAGATATATTGCATATGGATCCAGGAAAAGCTGCCAAGTGGCGGGACGATCAAAGACCAGCCCCCCTCTTCCTTGACCACTGTGACACGATCGCCCTTGAGGAGCTTACCACACTGGTAATAATCCGTACCAGGTCCGGACCTGACAAACACGTCATCGCCAGTGATCATGCCGGCAAATGGCCATGCCCTGTTGGGGTCAGGTGCTGACTGAGCTGCTGGGACAGCCGAGGTATTCGCATCACCTAGACTAGGCAGGTCCTGGCCAAACGCCACACCGGCGACCGTACCCGATACACACAAGACTACAAGCCCGCGCCACCAGGCATAAGTACATAAGTACGTCTTCAAAGGCCCCAGAACGTCCATCTTCTACACCTCCGATGTGTCATGCCAGTAAGGCCAAACCCTGGCCTTCATATGCAGTAAGACTACTTGCTGATCTGGCTATTGTCAAACCCTTTCTGCGCCTGGTCAGTTGCTCCAGAGACCCTTTACCGCCATCCTGATCGAATAGAGACCGGTCCCGGCAGTAATGTACAGGGTCCTGCCGTCAGGCCCTCCAAAGCAGACGTTGGAGGGGGTCTGGGGTACGCCTATGACCGCAAGCTTGTTGCCCTTGGGGTCGTAGACCTCAACAGCGGACCTGGTGGTAAGGTAGACGTTGCCTTTACGGTCAAGGGTCATGCCGTCTGAACCTGTTGGGGCAAATAGCCTCTTGTTGGTCAGCGTCCCGTCCGGCCTTATGTCATACACATAGGTCTTGCCACCGCCGTGGTCTGCCACATACAGCTTGCTTACATCCGGCGAACCAGTAAGGCCGTTGGGTCTAACAAGGTCATCGATCACACGGATGACCTTCTTTCTGTCTGGCGTCAGGTAATAGACATGCTCACCGTCTTGCTCCATCTGGGCACGAGAGCCATACCTGGGGTCCGTTAGGTATATGCCTCCCTTGGCATCGATCCAGAGGTCGTTGAGGCTGTTGAACCTCTTACCCTGGTAGGTCTCGGCCAAGACCGTCTCAGACCCGTCAGGGCCATATGCCACCAGCCCACCACCTGGGCAAGAAAGGCATGCGATAAGCCTCCCATCGCGATCAACCGCCAGGCCGTTTGCCTTGCGGCTCTGCTCCTTAAAGATCAACAGCCTCCCATCAGCGGTCCATCTGTAGATCCTCTCCTGTTGCAGGTCGGAAAAGAAGATATTCCCCTTGCCGTCCGTGCACACCCCCTCTGTGAACCTGAATCCATTCAATACCTCCTGCGGGATCGCCCCAGTCTTGACCAACCCCTGTTGCAATGAGCAGCCGCAAGAAACCAGTGCACAGGCTATCAATAGGAGTGCATCTCTTACAGTAGAAGCCATGGCCAGCCCTTTCGCATCCATGCCAAGGATTAGGGCCAGTATGGCCAAAGGTCACCTCGATGTCAACCCCTGACTAACTAGTGGCCAGAGACTATGCCCTCGATCAATGTATCGCCTGCAGCCGGCATCGGGGCAGGCGCTGGTCTTGGACTGACAGGCAGCCAGACCGTGAAGGTAGTGCCCTTGTTTACCTCGCTTTCTACCTCGATCCTTCCACCATGGGCGGTGACGATGGCCTTGACTATGGCCAGGCCCAGTCCTGTGCCCTTGATCTCGCGACCTGGCCGTTGAACACGATAAAACCTCTCGAATATCCTTGGCAATGCCTCCTTTGGTATGCCTAGGCCCGTGTCGCTGACCTTTATCACGAATTCCTCGCCTTGCTTACTGAGGTCTAGCGTAACCTTTCCACCTTCTGGTGTAAACTTGATGGCGTTGCTCAATAGGTTGGTCACGACCTGTATGACACGGTCGCTGTCGAATGTACCTTTTGGCAGATTGGGCTGGGCGGAGAATGACATGTGGATCTGTCGCTTCGAGGCATAGGTCAGCATCGTGGTGTAGGCCTCCTCGACCGCCTTTGTCATGTCATTGGGCTGCATATTGAACTGCATCCTACCAGAATGTAGCTTCTGGAAGTCCAGGACATCGTTAATCAGACGCCACAGCCTATCTATGTTCCTCTTTGCAATATCCAGAAAGTGACGCTGGTCGTCGTTTATGGGCCCGGCCACACCATCGAGCACGATCAATACAGCCTCCTTCATGGATGCCAATGGCGTGCGCAGCTCGTGTGAGACCGTGGATATGAACTGGCTCTTCAGCTCCATGGCCTCCATCATCTCTTTCTCGGCCTTGACCCTTGCTGTAATATCATGCAAGGAGAGCACCGCGTATTTAGCGCCATCTATGATCACAGGCTCACAGCTTACCGAAAGTGATGGCTGCACGTCCTTGCCATCCACGTATATGGTAGGTTGTATCTCTATACCATGCACTGGTATGCCCATCTCCAGTGCCTGGCGTATGGTGGCTATCAATGCACAATCCTTGCATGCCTCGGATACACCGCAGGTATGCGTGCCATCCTGTATTATGCTACTGGCGTAGATACACCCAAGCGCCTGACCTGGCAGATAGTTTATGATCTGGGGATAGTCCTTGCCGCAGAGCTGCCTGATGGCGTCATTTGCCCTGCGGACGATCGTCTGACTATCTACAAGCAGCATCCCAACAGGCGCAGCATCGAATATCGCCTCGAGATTCCTCTGTTTTCGATCAAGGATCTCGTGAAGTCGCCTTCGCTCGGTTATGTCTACCGACACACCCCTGTATCCAATCAGTCGGCCCTGGCGATCAAACAATGGCGAGCCGCTGCTAGCCAGCCACACACTGGTCCCATCCTTGCAGCGATTACAGGATTCGAGGCCCTTGAATGCGTCCTGCCTGGCAAAGACCTCCTGCAACTTCCTCCTGACCGTAGCGCCATCATCTGGGTCCAGCAGGTCGTAGTAGTGAAGCCTGCCTACCAGCTCATCTGGGCTGTAGCCCAATATCTGCTGGACAATAGGGCTTACATATGTGTACAGACCATCTGCATCCACCTCCCAGACCCACTCCTGGGCGTTTTCCACTACCTGCCTGAACCTGTCTTCGGACTGTTGCAAGGCTTCCAAGGTCCTGCGCCGCTCTGTGATATCCCTGAAGCTCCAGACCCTACCTGTTACCTGGCCCGCAAGCCGCTGTGGCTGACAGTGGTACTCGATGACCCTCCCATCTTGTAACTCCAATACACCGGATCGGGCCTGCTCCGGCTGGCTGTATGCACTCGCCAGCACCCTGTCCACGACCTGAGGGTCCACCACCTGTGCCTTGATCACCTCTATGATCCTTGCCCTGGTCAAGCCAGATTGGGCAAGCTCGGTAAGACCCCACATCTGAAGGAACTTCTGATTGAAGCTGGTTAGCTGGCCTGAATTGTCAAAGGCCCCGATCCCATCTGCAGTGGATTCAAGTGTTGCATGCAACAGAGAGAATGACCTCTCAAGGGATTCCTTTGCCTTTTTTTGCTCGGTTATGTCGTGTACAACCCCGATCGAGCCTATGACACGATCCTCTGCGTCCTTCAACACACTGAGCGATATATCCACATCCACAAGTTGGCCATCCTTGCGGACCATCTTGGTCTCAAGGTGGTGTTGCATGCCAAGCCGCCTGAGGTTCAATGCCCTGATCCGCTGCCACTCTTCTGGTGGATATAGAGAACTGATCTGCCTGTGATGCAGGTCTTCCGGCGTCATGCAGAGCAACTGCTCGGTAAAGCGATTCCATGAGATGAGTCTCTGCTGTTCGTCTGCCAGCATGATAGCCACTGCCGAATTCTCAAAGATGGTACGGTACCTTTGCTCGGCCACACGCATCTGGCGCTCGGCCCTCTTTCGCTCCATGGCATATCTTATGGAGCGGCCCAATAGCTGGCTGTCTACACGTCCCTTGATCAGGTAATCCTGAACGCCTTGTTGTAGTGCCTGGATGGCAGTGGCCTCGTCATCCAGACCGCTCAAGACCACGAGTGGCAGCTCAGGCACCAAGCTCCTTAAGGCCCTTATGGTTTCCATCCCGTGGCTATCGGGCAGACCAAGATCTGATAGGACTATGTCAAAACCCCCCTTTTTCAGCGCCTCCTTGGCCTGCCCTAGTGAGTCAGCAGTCTCTACCACTGCATCGGCCAGTGAAGACTTGGCAAGTAGCCTTTGCAGGGACTTGCGGTCTATCAGGTCATCCTCGATGATCAGGATCTTGATGGCCTGTGGATTGGAGCCCTGTTCAGTCATATCTGGCCTTGTCAACGATCCTCATCTCGTTTCACTGCTGCACCAACCTTGCTGATCAGCTCGTTGAAGTCAAACGGCTTGGTCACGTAGTCGGCGATGCCATAAGAAGAGGCAACCGATACATCCTCAGGGGCAGCACGGGCGGTCAGCATGATCACAGGTATGTCCTTCAGGTCTGGATCCGCCCTGAGCTGCCTGAGCACCTCATGGCCGTTCATCACCGGCATATTCGTATCCAACAGTATCAGGTCCGGTCTTTCAGCAGCTGCCTTTTCCAAGGCCTCCTGACCATTACTGGCGGTCACCACATCATACTGTGCGTACTTGAGCCTGTAGGAGACCGTACTGAGCAGGTCCTGTTCGTCGTCTACCAACAAGATCTTTGGCTTTGATGCCGTCTTTTTTAGCTTGAATAGACCCAACATACTGATACCTCCGAATCAATCTAGACTACCCTTGTATCGATCATCGGACCCTTTTGGTCCGGAGATCAGCGAGTCCTTGCTCTTTTCTACCTTTTCCATGATATCTGCAGGCACTGGCTGGCCCTTGTAGATGTGGGGTGATAACAGGACTACCAGCTCCGAGCTGTATGTCTTGTCTATCACACCCCTAAACAAGGCACCTAGCACAGGGATATCGCCAAGCACTGGTATCTGATCCTTCTGCCTGATCCGCACCTGCCTCCTCAATCCGCCCATGATCACGATCTGACCGTCATTGAGCAGGAGATTGGTCTGGCTCTCGCGTGTATCTACCACAGGCACGCCAGCAACGCTGACGCCCGTCTGGACGTTCTGGACCGTCCTTGCATCAAGGAAGATCTGGTTGGAGTCAGTTACCGTAGCGGTGACCTCCAATGTGACACCTACCTCCTTGAACTCGGTCTGCTGCAACTGGCCTCCAGCAGCAGAGTCAGTCACAATGATATAAGGGATCTCCTCTACCGCCTTTATGATGGCCTTCTTTCCACTGACCACCATGGCACGCGGGCTGGCTATGACATTGGCCTTCTGTCTCTGTTGGATCGCATGGACAAGGGCCCTGACCGTACCGGTTACGATGCTCACCTCGCCACCGAGCCCAACGGTGTTGAATGCGATACCCTTGCTGGCCATGTCCTCGCTGTCCTCGACCATCCTGAGCCGGTTGGTGGTGAAGTTCTGCCTGTAGCCCACGTCGTCAGGTGCCCTGCGGAGGTAGTCCCAATTGAACCCTATCTCCGCATCGTTACTCAACTGCACATCCAACAGGACTACCTCTACCAGTACCTGCGGCGGGGCCTGATCTGCCTTGCGGATCTCCGCTATGATCCTGCGTATGTTCTCCAGACTATCGCAGACGATCAGGCAGTTATTCGATTGATTGGCTGCCACCTGACCTGCAGAGCTGACCATCTTCTGCACTATCGTAAGCATATCCGTTGCCTGGAGGAAACGCAGATTTATTGACTCCACCTGTAGGCCAGGACCAGCCTGATCCACCTGCCTGATCTGCTGGACTACCCTGTCTATATGATCGCTAGTATCAAAGACCAGCAAGACATTGGCCCCCTCTTGCGGTACGATCAGTCCCCTGCTAGAACACAATGCCTTGAAGGCGTCGGCAGCGGTCTTTGCATTGAGGTACTGCAACTGGACCGTCTCCACAGAAATAGGCTCGATCGGCCCAACAGGCACCTGGCCTGCCATAATCGGTAGCTGGACAGGCAATGACTCTCCCAGCGGAGGCACAAATGGGTTTGGCCTGCCGATCGCAGGTCCATTCGGTTCTGCAGCCTGCAAGACAGGTGTTATGGAGGCGATGATGATATATGCCAAGACAAGCCTGATCGACCGGCAAGTGCTCATGCCCATCCTAGATCTCCTCCTGTTGTATGAGGTACACTGCAGTACTCAAGCTGCATTGCAGGACCTGACCTGTCTGATCAGAAGGGCCAAGGTTCATGGCCGTCACGTATATCAGGCGATGCTGCTGCTGGATCGCCTTTAGAAACCCTATGATCCCGTCATAGGAGCCTGTCACCGTGACCTCCAGGTCTAATCTACTGGCAGGCCCTTGAGGATTGGCCCCAGGTCTGGTCTGATGCTGCCTGACCTGGATCCCTGTCACCGTGCAGCCTGCAGCACCAGCCATGGCCATGAACTGATGCACGATCCTGCCTGCCTCATCTAGGCCATAGAATCGCGGCTGGAGATCCTGCAACTGCTGTTGCAATTCCTCCAGGATCCTACGTCTTGTCTGCAGGCCAGCCTGTAAGGAGACGGCCTGTTTGTGCATCCTCTCAACCACAGGTCCATAGTCTTGGACTGCACGCAGGTACGTAAGCTGTGGGGATATGGTCCACCTGTATATCGCCACAGCCATAAGGCAGACCATGGCAGCCAGCATCGCCCGCCTTGAGGATTCATTCAGATTGACCAGCTCCTTTACAAGCATCTATGGCTCCATGGGTTTGAGGACACATCGGATCTGGTAAGCCAACTGAGTCTTCCCGAAGACCACATCTACACCGCTGCGTACAAGCGATGCAGATGCTATGTATCTAGATTGGCCAAGCCCTTCCACAAAGAGCCTGATGGAGGGATAGTCGACTGCATAGCCATCTATTAACAACAACGGCTGGTCTGCGGCCTGGCACGTCAATTGCCTGACAGCCACTGCGCTCGGGGTGGCCTGCATTAGTTCTTCAAGTAGACCTGCCCAGTCGACCTGCCGCTGGTTGCCGACCAGCTCCTGCAGGAATCTGGCCGCCTTTGAATCTTCATCTATCTTCTGTTCCAACTGCCTATGCTGGCTGGCCAATTCCGCTGTTTGCCCTGCCCTTACTAGCGCCCTCTTTCCTGCTATGGCCTCTTCCATGACCCTTATCCTTGTTACCAGGCCCAACTGGACCAATGCCATTGCAGGTATCACAAGGGCTGCGACCAATCCTGCTACCGTGACCTGCCTTATAAACTTGCGGGTCCGTAGTACCTGCGGCGGCAGCAGGTTGAGTGTCGGGATCTCGCCCCCTTCGGTAAGTAGCCCCAGCGCAAGGCCCACGGCACCAAGGCTGGTCTGTGCCAGGGTGGATCGATCGCGACATTGAACAACCGTGTCCAGGACCTCCTGGGGCCTTACGATCTCCAGGTCTACCTTGATGCCGCCTGGCACAAGCATCCCTTCAGCCCCACTTGGGATCATGGATCCTTCTGGACAGACAAGGCATATGCGCCATGGCTGAGGACCTGAGGCCTCTACGGTATAGAATTGGATGATCTCATGGATCTGGCCTGCAATGTACCTTGTGAGTGCATCAGGGGACTGCCAATGCTCCGAGGCAGGCTGCGCACGTGCAAAGTCCCAGTGCCCTTCCCTCCAGGCACACAAGGCCAGGCCCTGTGGATCGATCGTTATGACCAGTACATTACCTGCCTGTGACCTGACCAGGTATTCCTGTAAGGACCTCGATGTGGCCATGCATCCTGGCGCTACATGCTGGACGACCAGCCTGGAGGTCGCACATGGCCTTATCAGGCCCATTATCGGCTGGGTATCTGCTACGGCAGCAATGAGCCGGTTTGCCTCCTTTGGACCTATTGGTGCAAAGTCACAGACCATCCTCTCTGCAGGTATGTTAGAGAATTGGCCCACCTCATCTCGTACATACATACCCAGGTTGGCAGGCAGTGGCTCAGGCAGATCCAATAGGTGCAACCTTGCAAGACCAGCAGGCAAACAGAGCCCTGTAGAATATGCATAACCGAAGGTCCCTAGACAGGCAGACCTTGCCTGCCTTATGGCACGTGTAATGGCCGCAGGGTCTTGGACCTGGCCATCCTTTATGAGTTCCTCTTGCGTCTGGACCTTGGCCGCGTTGATCAGCACAAACCGCCTTCGCTCCCACCTGACCAAGGCCATGGCCACGTGTCTTGTAGATATCTCTATGCCAAGTGCTGTCCTGTTCTGGATCCTCAAGGGTTTATCCTCACCGCACTTATGGTGACCTTATAAGGAGACGTTGAGCCTGAGACCGTTACATCCACCACCATCTTGGCCTGATAACGTGCAGCGGTTGTACCTGTGGAGGTTATGGTTGACCTCTTTATCTGAACCGTATACCTGCCTGTAGCAAAGGCCTTGTCCGTAAAGCCATCGTCCCAATCCTTGTCGGCCCTCAGGCAGCGGATAGCGTCCTCTACCCCTGCCTCTGCTATGCAGAAGGCCTGTGCGATATTCACATGATTCTGCATCAACTGTATCTCCTCTGTGTTTATCTGGATCATCCCTACCACCACTGCACTGAGCAGTGCAACTACGAATACCACTATCAAAAGGACCGAACCCCTTGGGCCTGCACCATACATATTCCGGGCCTCCCAGTTCCGATCACGACAATCAGCGTCTGGGCTCAAGTCTGTTGTCGGCAGGATCGACACCTGACCTTACATCAACCGCAGGCATATGGCACGCCGATCGAGCAAGCCGGTCTGGATTGTCCTATAAACACCCCTTGCCTGTCAGAATCCGCATTCAGGTCCACGTGGACCTGGTCCTTACGGCAGATTGTCTTTGCCTTGATCTTGCCGAAGAACTGCGAGGGCCACCGTATCTGCACACTGCCCCTTGGTTTTTCCAGGATCCCGTACATCTGCGAACCGGTCCACATCGAGAAGGTATCGCTGCTGCCATACATGTAGACCCTCAGGTACTGTGCCAGACCTCAGCTGGCGTTGAGCAAGGCCCCTGTGCCAAGCATGACCCAATCGCCCACATAGAGATGCAGCCTCGACTCAGGCAGGACGTCTATCCTCGCCGCATTGATCCAGTACCAGGCGCCGACCCGGATCGTGACGTCCCCGTCGATCACCAGGGTACACTTGCCCCAGATCAGGATCAGGCTGTAGTGGTGATCGGAGGACGGCGTGGCCGTACGCGAAAACAGTAGTAAGGGCCCCTCCGAAAGCGGCGTGCCTCGAGGTACGGACATGGCCGGAATCGATACATCTTACTCCAGCGTCCCGGGGTCCCGGTGATCTGGGCAGTGTCGTATGTCTTTATCCCCTGGTCTGGATCCCCGTTGGGACCTACATAGGCATCGCCCCGTAAGATGGTCCGGGCCAAGAGCTCTATCTTCGCACCATTGGAGTTGGTGGATACCGCCGCCTAATCGCCGGGGTCTAAGGGGTTGTACGGCCCCTGTGAGGACCTGGAGCTCTCGATACACCCGCCGATCCAGTCGACCGAGTCCTTGACCCCTACGGCCAGTTTCATTGCCCCCCGGCCTGCTGGACCCTCAGGCATACTGCAGCGGTCCAGGTTTGGCCCTTGACCGATGTCTGTATCTTGACCAGTCTGATCTGGTTACAGTTGGCGATTGGGTTGTCCAGGTCCTGGCCGTCATAGCAGAGAAACCGGAGGGTCCCCAGGTCCTGGGCCAGGTCCTGGAGATCCCAGACCCGGCCATATTGCTGGCCATATTGTACGTTGCCACCAGTCAATTGATATCTGTATCTTCTGTATGTGTTCCCATCCCTGGCCTCAAACTCGATGTATCCACTGGTCTGATCCGGATTGCTGACTGCAACGATCCTGGTAGCGGTGGCAAGGTTCCTGTACATGTGGTCTAGTAGGACCCTGGCATTCTGCACCATATCTGCAGCAGCCTGCCTTGCCTCCCAATTGGCCCTGGCTGCCCTGATGATCGGCACCACGGCAGCGAAGATCACCACCATGATTGCGATGGCCACCGTCAATTCCACCAGTGTGGTGGCCCGACGGATCTTGCGACTTGGATCAGGTCTTATCATCAAGATCACCTTCTGGCTATCTGACCTGTAAGGGTCACCAATGGCTCATCTGGATCAAGGCTGCCGTCTGCATCCCTGTCATAACCTACACTGACCGTGATCGTCCTGATGTCTGCACCTGGGCCGTAGGTATCAACTACGGTGCATACATAACCCTCATCCAGTACAAGGCCGGATTGGCTGAAGGATTGGTCGTAATCTGCTGCCGCACTTGCCTTGATCTGCTCAAGCCTTCCCTGCGCAAGCACAAGGCTGTGTGTCTTCCACTCTATGAGCCTTGCCGTGGCCTGTGCCCTTGTCAAGGCATGGAGTATAGGCAAGATAGCAGCCAACATGATCGCAGAGGCAACCACCACCTCTGCGATCGTTATGCCCTTCGCAATTAACCTGCCAGATGGTGTTGCCATCATTGCATCCCAAGTCTCTCATCGGCCTGTACAACTGACTGCACCTGTTGCCTGTACAAAGGTTATCACGTACTCCTTGCCATCGGCACTGACTGTGATCTGCCTACCACTGCCCGGCTTGAGATTACCCAATGGCTTAAACGTGAACTTGTTTGGGCCTTTGATCGTGGCAGTGACCCCAGATTCGAACCTGTAGTTATCCAACACCTGCTCCTGCTGGGTGTCTTCGTTTTCACTCTTTATCTGGTAGCCACTGTATGGCGATGAGCCTGTCATCAACAGGGTGTAGCCCTTCTTGTTCGTGGCTGCATCCTGTATTGCCAAGGCCCTAGTCCTGCGGAGGTCCGTAACCAGCCTGTATGCAGCGGCCCTCGCCTTTGTGCGATAAACCAGGCCGTATGAGAGCCTAGGCACCGCTACAGCAGCCATCAGCCCTATGATGGCCACCACGACCAACAGCTCTACCAGGCTGTAACCACAACGGGCCTTATGCATAGCAGGCCCAGATCCACCCAAAAACCTAATGCCTGTGCTCTTCAACCCTGTGCTTGTCAGGATCGTAGCTGTAGGTGGTGCCGAACGGGCACTCCGGGGGACCGTCCGGGAAGTAGTCGGTGCTTGACGTAATCTCCGACAGGCTATTGGGCCATGTGCCTTTGTCGACATAATACAGCTCTATCTGGCTATTGATTAGGTCCACATTTGTCTTGCACGCATTTTCCTTTGCTTTTGTTGCACTCTGGCTGATCCTTGGTATGGCGATAAAGGCCAGTGCACCCAGGATCAGGACCACAACCAAAAGCTCTACTAATGTAAAACCAACTCTTGACCTCATGTGTTCCTCCTTTCCAATCTAGACCTCATGAAATCACTTTTTGTTGATCTCGTCATCAAGACGCCCCGACTTAACCTGATCCTTACTTCAGATGCCCCATGTAATCGAACATTGGCATATAGACGGCCAGCAGGATCAGGCCTATCACAAGCCCCATAACCAGGGTCAGGACAGGTTCGAGCCTGACAAGTAGACCTGCGATCTTGCGATCAATCTCCTTGTCTATGACGTCCACTGCCTTTGTGAGCATCTGGGCCAGCAGGCCAGACCTCTCGCCGGAATTTGCCATCTGTACCATCACTGCCGGAAAGATCGTGTGTGCCTTAAGGGAGGCACTCACCGCATGCCCTGTCTGGATGGACTGCTGGAGATCCTCGGCTATTGAGGTCATGTACGCATTATTTGCCACCACCTTTGCCACCTCTATCGCCTCTAACAGCGGTACCCCAACGCCTGCCAGGCCTGCAAAGGTCCTGATAAACCTGCTCACCAGTATGAGCCTGTAGAGGCCACCAAGCACAGGCAGCCTCAGTCTGATATGATCGATCTTGGACCTTACGGAAGGCCTCCTCAGTATCCTCCTGGCCAGCCATATCAGCCCCCCTACTGCCAGAACAATCAGGATCCACCACCCCCGCAAGAGCGTGCTCAAGAGTATCAAGACCTGTGTGGGCCAAGGCAGGGGTACGTGCAGTCTCTCATACAATTTCGCAAACATCGGCACCACAAACAGCAACATGGCACTGACTACTATGGTGCAGACGATCGCCACTGCCACAGGGTACACAAATGCGGCCCTGATCTTCTGTACAAGTTCGGCCCTCTTTTCAAGATAGACTGCGCTTGTCTGCAGTGCCTCTGCCAGCTTGCCGCCTGTCTCGCCTGCCTCGATCATGCCGACAAAAAACGGGGAGAACACGTGCTGATACTTGGCAAATGCCCTCTTGAGGCTGGCACCTGTCTGGAGTTCCTGACGCACGTCAGCAAGGATCTCACGAAGTACAGGGCTGTCTGTCTGGTCCTCTATGGTCTGGAGGCACTGTATGACCGTCAGTCCTGCACCGTACATACCTGCAAACTGGTATGTAAATGCCACAAGCTCCTTTTGCCTGACCGATCTTCGAAGTGGGTCTTTGCGGTTTGGCTTGTCGGCCTTGACCGCCTTGACCAGCTCCAGCCCTGCCTTTTCAAGTTCCTGACGCAATGCAGAAACACTCTCTATGCCTTGGTATATACCAGTCAAACGCCTGCCTGCTCGATCCTGGGCTATGTATGTGTAGGCTGGCATACTACGTCCTGACCTCCACGACCCTAGAGACCTCCTGCAGCGTGGTATGGCCTTGGATGACCTCGTCCAGTGCGCTATCCAGCAGGGTCCTCATCCCCTCCGAGACCGCCTGTTGATGGATCTGGTCGTCGTTTGCTCCGTCTAGGGTCAGCCTGCGGATGTGGTTCGATATGGTAAGGATCTCGTAGATACTCTTCCTGCCCTTGTAGCCGCTATGGTAACAATCTGGGCACCCTTGGCCATGCCGCAAGTTTAACTGCTGTCCCTTGCGGGCACGCCTCTTTAACAACTCCAGCTCCTGCTGATTGGCCTGATAGGGCCTGCTACATGATGGACAATTGACCCGGATCAGTCTCTGCGCTACTGCCCCTAGAAGGGCAGACCCAACAAGGAATGGCGGCACACCGAGGTTGACAAGCCTTGATATGGCCCCTGCAGCATCGTTGGTATGTAAGGTACTCAAGACCAGGTGGCCTGTCAGTGCGGCGCTGACCGCAATCTCAGCGGTCTCGGTATCGCGTATCTCTCCTATCAAGATAACGTCTGGATCCTGCCTTAGTATGCTCCGCAGGGCCGAGGCAAAGGTCAGGCCTATGACCGGCTTGACCTGTACCTGGGTGATACCTTCGACCTTGTATTCGACCGGGTCCTCAACGGTAACTATGTTGGTCCCAGGGGTATTCAGCAGTTGAAGCAGTGCATACAGTGTGGTGGTCTTTCCACAGCCCGTAGGGCCTGTCAACAGGATCATGCCATAAGGATTGGCCACAAGCCTACGGAAGGCCTGGTTATCCTGGGCGGATGTGACCACGGTATCTATGTTCCATCTGGCGGTATTCTTGTCCAGGATCCTGATGACCACCTTCTCGCCTCCCACGGCCGGCAGACAAGAGACACGCAGGTCGTAGTCCTTATCTAAATGCCTTATGGTGATGTGCCCATCCTGAGGCAATCTCCTCTCAGAGATATCCATACCAGCGAGTATCTTGATATGGGAGACCGTCTCCGCCAGTGCGCTGATGGGTATGTTTATGGTCGGTCGGAGTATGCCATCTACCCTGTACCGAACCCGTACATCTGTGAACTGTGGTTCTATATGTATATCGCTGGCCCTTGCATCGATCGCACCCCTGATGATGGATGAGACCAGCTTGGTGACAGGGTCATTGGCCACACGGTCTGAGATCTGCAGCACCTGAGGGATCTCCAGGTCCCCACCGGCCTGGCCCTTCAGCCTCATGGATGCGATCGCCTGCTTTGTGATATTGGCCACGTCAAAGTGATAATGTATGGCCTGGCGGATGGCCGCCGGCGAGGCTGCAACAGGGACCACCTTATAGCCTGTCTTTATCTCTAGACGGTCCCTCACCACCAGGTTCATCGGATTGGCCATTGCAACCACCAGCCGGCCGTTGTCGAGCCTGACAGGTATGAGCTGATGGCGATTGGCAAGCTCCTCAGACACCAGATGGGCCACTATCGGATCGATCTGCTCAGGGTTGAGCTCTATGAACTCTATCTGGTTTGCAACCGCAATGACCCTTGCCATCTGCTCTTCGTCGAGCAGGTTCTCTGCCTTCAGGATGCTCAGGATCGTTGCACCTGTCTGCTTGGACTGTTTGACGACCTGCTGAAGCCTCTCCTCATCCAGCAGCCTGTGCTTCTGGATGTATGAAACCACTGGGTCTGCTATTACCTGCATAAACCACTCCTTGTAGGCGATCCTTCTATGGGCTATCGACATGGGCTGGCCGGACCTTCACTCCAGCTCAAGGATATGCTGGAAGGATCCGAAGGATAAATAGCCCAACTTGCTATCCAGGCAGGTTATCGGTATCCTTGTTATGGGTTATGTCAGTTAGACGCATAGACGATCACACACTTGGGGTCTTGGAATTCGGCCAGGTACTGGAGATCCTGGCCTCCTTTGCATCCAGTGACCTAGGCAAGGCTGCAGCAAGGTCGCTGTATCCGTCCACAGATCCACAGTGGATCCCGCAAAGGCTTGCCCAGACATCCCAGTTGAAGGACCTGCTGCAACAAGGCATACGCATCCCTCTGGCCGGGATCAGGGATATAGGACCCATGTTCACAAGGCTGCGTCACAAGCAGACCGTACTTGAGCCGAGCGAGCTGTTGCTGATCAAGCAGGTCCTGGAGGTGGCATCCAGGCTCAAGCAGTTCTTGCTGGAGCTCGAGAACGAGAGGTTCTCACAACTGCGATCCATGGCAGATGGGCTGATGGAGCTGGATGGATTGATCGGGCAGATAAACCATTGTATAGGACCTGATGCTAAGGTCCGGACCACTGCATCCGTGAAGCTGGCGGCCATAAGGGACAAGATCAACCAGCTAAGGACCCAGATACAACAGCGATATGAACAGCTCACCGCAGATCCCCAGGTCCGCAACGCCCTGGAGAACAACAAGATCGTCTTCAGACATGGCAGGCCAGTGCTTGCCGTCAAGTCCAATTATAAGGCCTGCATCAGGGGTACGGTCTTAGACCGCTCCAACACAGGCGCGACACTTTATATCGAACCTGAATCACTGGTCCAGATAAACAATGAACTGGAGGAGGCGATCTTCGAAGAGAAGAAGGAGATAAACAGGATCCTTTGGGAGCTCACACATCAGGCCATCGGCTCCAGAAGACAGATACTCCAGACCCTAAAGACACTTGGCCAGGTAGACCTTACCTATGCAAAGGCGAGGTTCAGCATCGCCTATAATTGCTGCTGCCCTCAGATCATGCCGGAACCCATGGTCAGGCTTGTTGACGCAAGGCATCCATTGCTGGTTCGAATAGCTGCAGACCGAAACAAAGTGGACGTCGAAAATGCAGGCCAGTACGTAGTCCCAGTCAGCCCTAGGATAGGCGGTGACCTGGACCTCTTGCTGGTGACAGGTCCTAATGCCGGCGGAAAGACCGTCCTGCTGAAGACCGTGGGCATCTGCATCCTCTTGGCCCAGAGCGGATGCCACATACCCGCTGCAGAGGGCTCCCAGATCGGGGTCTATCACCAGGTATTTGCCGACATTGGAGACCAGCAAAGCATCCAAGATAACCTCAGCACCTTCTCCGCCCACGTCAAACAGGTCATCAGGATACTTGCCAATACGCGTCCAGGTACACTGATATTGTTGGATGAACTGGGTGCAGGCACTGACCCACAAGAGGGGGCTGCCCTTGCAGCGGCGATCCTGGATGAGCTGCTGGCCAGATCAGGGCATGTCATTGCCACGACCCACATGGGGCAGTTGAAGGCATATGCCTTTTCCAGACCAAGGGCCGAGAACGCATCGCTATTGTTCGATACCGAGCATCTGCAACCTACATTCAAGCTCTTGATGGGCACGCCAGGCTCCAGCAATGCCCTTGCCATTGCCCAGAGGCTTGGTATGCCGAGGAAGGTCACTGCAAAGGCCAAGCAGACGATCGGCTCCCAGGCAGACCATCAGGCAAGGCTGATCAATGAGGTCCAAAAGGTCAGGCAATTGGCAGAGGATAGGAGGGCCGAGGCAGAAAAGGCCGTCTTGCAGGCCATAGCCACCAGGCAGCAGCTTGAACAACAGATAGAGCAACTCAGACAGCAAGAGCAGCTACTCCAACGGCAGGCAGATCTTGCCATAGACCAATCGCTCCAGCAGGTAAAGGTACTTGTAGACCAATTCTGCAAGGAGATCCAGAATGCCCCAAAGCCCTGGCCTCAACAGGCAACTGGCCTGGCAGATCAGATAGATGCGATCCTTCGCCAGTCGCCTTTGCAGGTCAGGCATGCCCAATTCATAAAGGACCTGCGGCGAGGCGACAGCGTTTATATGATACCTTTCAAGACCATAGCCACTGTGGACAAGGTCTTGTATAATCGCGGCACGATCGTATTGCTGGCAGGCGGCAAGCAGATCGAGTTAGGTCTGGATCAGGTCTGCAGGCCCGAGGTGGCCAGATACCTATAAGATCCTGCTGGTAGATGGTTGAGATGATGTTTTAGACATGACTAATGTCAGACAGAACGGTGTAAGGTTCTCGAGCCTCTTTGGGCCTGCACAGGTTTTATGTCAAGCAACGATCAGCGATAGAGACCAATTGATCCTGGAGATGCTGCGACTGCTGGCATACCAAAGGGGTATAGGCAACGTGGATGAGGCCTATCATGCAGTGCTCCAAAGGGAAAGCGAGATGCCTACCATCGTAGCCCCAGGGATCGCCATGCCACACGCCCGATTGGAGGCCATTGACAGGATCGTGGTGGCGGTGGCCACAAGCAAGAATGGGATCGTGTATGAAAGATCCAGGCCCAACGAGCTGGTGAAGCTGATCATACTGACCCTAGCGCCAAAGGATGCACCTGGTGCATACCTCCAGGCCATTGCCGCCATAGCCAAGATCTGTAAGGACCCTGATACCGCCGAGACGGTAGCGGCACTGTCCACGCCACAGCAGGTCTGGAACTTCTTCGACGAGGGCGGGATGAGGCTGCCAGAGTACCTGCGGGCCAGGGACGTAATGGACCCAGTAGAGGCAAGGTTGATGGAGAATGACACGCTTCAGACGGCCATCGACCTGTTTGTCGAACACAAGCTCAATGAGCTACCTGTTGTGGACAAGGATGGCGATCTGGTCGGTGTGGTCTCCACACAAGAGCTGCTCGGTGTGTGCCTACCTGACTACATCCTCTGGATGGAGGACCTCAGCCCCATCATGAACTTCGAGCCCTTTGCCCAGATACTCCGCAAGGAGAGCCAGACCTGGCTGACAGAGATCATGACCGATAACTATGCTACCGTACAGGTGGATGAGCCCGCCATCCAAGCGTCCAAGCTTATCACGCGACAGAAGGCCTCAAGGGTCTATGTACTGCAAGGCAAACGCCTGGTCGGTGTCATCTCTCTGGAGAGGTTTCTGAGCAAGATCCTGAGGGATTGAAGGCCATGGTAGCTGGATCCAGACCGGAAAAGACCACCATCGCCCTGCTCATGCGGCCTTCGGCCATGCTGATCGCCACCGCCTTGGTCGCGATACTCACCAGCATGATGGGCTTCGAGAGGCAGCAGGTCATATCCTCTTCCATATTCATACTGATCATACTTGCTACATTGCTTTTCTGGCAATTCAGACTTGCCATCGCCTTTATCGGCATAGGATTGCTGATGGCCACCAATGTCCTGACGCTGCCTGCATTCTTGAGGGAGTGCAAGCTGGACGTGATCCTGTTCTTGGTGGGGATGATGGTCACGGTAGGCGTATTGAAGGAACTGGGCCTATTTACCTGGATCATACAATCGGTGATCTCCATGCCGGGCATGACTGGCCCCAGGTTTGTCGCCATTACGATTGTGCTCGGCGGCCTGATGGCCTGTGCAGTGGACGAGGTGACCAGTATAGTCTTCATCTCTACCTTGATATTCCAGGTGTGTGATACCTTGAAGATAAGCCCCATCCCCTTCATCATCATGGCGGTCATGGGCACCAATGTAGGCTCCAGCGGAACTATGTTGGGCAACCCAGTAGGGATCCTGATAGGCCAGAACTCCGAACCTCCATTGGCCTTCATAGACTTCCTGACATGGTCCTTTCCACTGATGCTGATAAACCTGTTGATTGTGATGCTGGTCATGCAATGGTGGTACAGAAAGGAGATAGCCATCCTTTCCCAGAGGCTGGAGGCAAGAAGACAGATGGGCCTTGGGCTGGGGCCATTGGTACAGGTGCCGTATGGAAGGGCCCTTGCCATACTTGTTGGCATGATACTCTTCATCGCCTCGCACCACCATCTGGAGCGGAAACTGGGCCTTGCTCCTAACACCATATTGATAGTAGCCCCAGTGGTCATCGCAGGATTCCTGATGCTGTGGCGATACCAAAGGGCTCGCCACTACATCGAGGCCGACGTGGAATGGTGGACACTGCTTTTCTTCATGATGCTCTTTGCAGTGGCAGGCACACTGCAAGAGACAAGGGTGACCCTGCGGATCTCCGATTATTTCCGCGCGGCATTTGGCGATCGGACCATGCTGCTGATACCTGCAGTGCTAGGGATATCTGCCCTTGGCTCTGCCTTTGCAGATAATATCGTATTTGCGGCGGCCTTTATACCTGTCGTCAACCATCTCCAGCAGACCCCACTTGTCTGGGCCCTCGTACAGGGCACCTGCCTTGGCGGCAATATCACCATGATCGGCTCTACAGCAAACATCGTTGCCCTAGGCATGCTGGAGAAGCGATATCATACCCAGATGCGATTCGCGCAATGGCTCAAGATAGGCATACTAACTGGGCTGATCACCTGCATCATCGCATGGGTAGGGATCTCGTTATCATCGCCGTACATGCCCACCGTCCAGCAGCGCAGGGAAAGGATCATGTTACATCAGGACCATTCTGATACACAGCTCCAGTCTGTACCAATGAGGTCAGAGGGCATCAATAGGTGATTTGGATTGACATGGATGGTTATGGATAGGAGCTCTCTATTGACTGGAAAACGTGGCAGGCAAGAGAAAGAACGCCTATGTGCGGCAGGACTACGTGACATATGAACAGGCAACCTGCGGGCCTGGATATACGGGCTGACCGGAGAGCCAGTCAATGTATTGAGCCCCATGCCAAGCGAGGTATCGGAGGCATCCATCCAGAATGCCATGCAGGCCATGGCCTCGCTTAAGGCAAAGCTTTACGATCCAAAGGTCATCATCGTACTGCAGATACTGCCAGAGGTCTGACCGATCAGGCCTCTTGGTCCAGTTGATCTATACCGTATGGGGTCCTTACCACCTTTCTTAGGGCCGTCTGGCTTCGTATGGACCTATTGAATGCCAGCCCTTCTGCACTGGCATAACTGCGGTCATGGTCCAGGTGCAGGCATATAGCCCTGTGCCTGATCTGTATCCCCTTTATGCCTGCGTTCTCGAGCCTTTGGCCAAACTCGCGGTCTAGACCGCCGTACTGCATCCTATGATCAAAACCATTGACCTGTAAGACATACTCCTTGAACGTTGATGAATTGCACCCATTCCAGGTTGCCTTGGTGGTCGTCAGCCTATCCATAACCCAGTTCCACCTACTATCCGCAAACCTCAGACGCACCAACCACCTCGACCAGCCCTCTCCATGTGCGATCAGCCAGTGTGGATCGAAACCAAGACCGCTTTGTATCTCCCGGCGATCTATGGCCATACTGGTCTTGCGGCCTAGCTTGAAGTAACCACCGGATAGGAACATGCCTTTTCGGGCAAGATGCATGTGTGTAGCCACAAAGTTCTGCCTAGGTATGCAATCACCATCGGTAAAGATCAGGTAGTCCCCAGATGCAGCCAGCACGGCCCTGTTAAGGATCATGCACTTGCGGAAGCCCCGATGTTCATGGCTGACGTGCACCAGGTTCTGGATAGGGCCATGCATCTGGCGATTGAAGTGTTCTATCACCTCCTTTGTCCGTTGATCCTGGTCGTCTTCTGCTATCACTACCTCAAAGTCCGCCCCCTTTTGACATGCATATCCCCAAAGGACCTTCTGAAGCCAGACCGGCTGCCTAAATGTCGTTATGATCACCGATACTTTCATAGGGCCATACCTTGAACGGTATTGTGGTCTGTAGGCGGCTGCCCAATCCATTCCTTGACCTTCCTGCCAAACCTCAGTACATCTTCCATGCGTATCTGGGTCATCCTGATGGCCCCAATAAGGTCTTCTACATGCTGGACCTGATCAAGATCATCCGGTTCGACAATGATCCCATTGCCATACATCCTGTAGAACTCCGTGATCTTGCGATCTACAGGGATGGCCACATATGGGATCCCCAGCCCGTATGCGATGATGGCCCCATGCAGGCGGGTGGTAACGACCATATCCGCACTGCAGTACCATCCCTTCACTATCCTGTGGACGCCTCGCCCCGGATACTGCTTGTTATTGGTGCTCTTAATCTTGTATCTTGAGGACCCGCGCAGCGACTTCAAGAAGGCCTTCGCCTGCTCGCTAGATACTATCTGGTCATGCCAGCTAAAGAGGCAATAGCCCCCAGGATCCTTGCAAGGCATAAAATCCAACAGATATGCAATCGTAGGACATGGTCCTATGTCGGCCTGATCAAGTCCAAAATACTCTGCGGTCCAGGCGTCCCTTACGTTGACCAAGTCCGCACGCCCCATCACCGCCCTAACCGCCTCCCTGCCAGCCACACTCCAGCCATCTGAGCCATTCGGGAGGCATAGACCTATACCCCAGACCGCTGTCGCAAGCCTACATTCCCGATGAAATCGCCGCCAAAATGGCTCGAAAACTGGATGCAGCAATCCCCCGCCACCTATTATGGCATGGGTGTAATGCCTGTTGACAAAATCGAAATCTATGGCCCTGTCATGTACATTCCAGGTATCTGGTTGATGCTGGATCAGCCTGCGGATCCCCAATACAGGCGTATAATTGCCTATATTGTTCACCGCCGAATAGAACTGGATCACCTTTGAACGGGCAATCCTCCGTCCCGCAGGGATCCTCGAAAGATCATAGAACCTTGCAGGCCTGTAATGGTCAAGGATCGTGGATATCCAGTCCTTAGTCTTCTTTACCAGGTTAACAGCTATCATGCCCTCTTCGTCCATCCGAAACGGCCATGGTCAATTATATTCGCATTCTCACTATATTCAACCATACCGGCGGCTTGAAACCCCTTGCAGGCATATCTACAATTACCTGACCTATGAACAATCCAGATGCCGGCAAGTTGGCGGTGTTGATCTTTCGCAAGCGGCTATTGCCACCATCCCAGACATTTGTGGTTACACCTGCCCGATCCTTTGCCACGTTCAGGCCTGTGTTCGTAGGATTGCTCAAGGAACAGGCGGGTTGGCACCTGGTAGAGCCGTATCCGACCGCCTTGCTCAGCCAGTTCCGGCCATTCTGGTTCCATAGGCTCCTATTGAAACTTGCCGGAAGACCAGCATCCGTCTGGGTCAATGCCATAAAGGCCTACAGGCCAGCGATCGTCCATGCCCAGTTCGGATGGGATGGGATGCAGGCCTTGCACCTTGCAAAGGCATTGGCGGTACCGCTCGTAGTACATCTTCGCGGCAGCGACATCATGCGGGTTGATGCCAGCCGCCGGTACATTCGAGACCGAAGGCGGCTCTACCGCGAGGCACAGGCCATCATTGCCGTCAGCCAGTTTGTCAGGTCGAGGTTGATACAGGATGGCTGCCCCGATGGGAAGATCGTTGTGCATTACGATGGCATAGATACCGACTTCTGGCAACCGGCCGGCAACCCAAGACCTGGAAGGATCTGTTTTGTAGGCAGGCTGGTGGAGTGGAAGGGTTGTCAACACCTGATAAGGGCAGCGGCCATCCTCCTCAGCAAGGGCCATCAGATCGAACTAGGTGTTGTCGGGGATGGCCCCATGAGAGAATACCTGCACGAACTTTCCAGGTCGCTAGGGTTGCAGGTGCAGTTTACTGGTATGCTTCCGCCGGATCAGGTCAGGGATCAATTGGGCCGGTCATGGGTATGCTGCGTGCCATCCATAGTACTTCCTGATGGCTCATGTGAGGGCCTTGGCAATGTCTCTTTGGAGGCCCAGGCATGCGGGGTCCCTGTGGTTGTAGGTCAAAGTGGCGGGCTGCCTGAGACGATCGTGGATGGACAGACTGGGCTGGTAGTCGATGCCCAAGATGATCAACTGCTGGCCAGGGCCATATCTGGACTCCTGACCGATCCGGCCCGCCGCAACAAGATGTCCCAGGCCGCTCGAGACCATGTGCTGGCAAGGTTCAATCTAGCCCTGCAGGCCAAACGCCTAGAAGACCTGTATGAGCGGTTGATAGCTGAACATGGCCACTCTACAAAGCAAAAACTGATGGAGATGTCCCACGATGAAGGCAACTAGTATCGAGATCACAGGTTCTGGTCATGCAGCGAGGATCGAGTGCGTGGTGGAAACCTGCAGGTTGGATGGGCCCCAAAAGCTCTGGATCGAGATCAAGGGTGTCGAACCGGTCCCTCCTACTGCTGACATATTCTTGGGGCCCCTACTGCTGCCCAGTATGGTTGCCGGCGAGGACCTATATCTACAGGCCCCTGTATCGACCAGATTGGTCCGGTCCTGTGATCAGATACAGGACATATACTGCAGTTGGGTGCGCGATGCCCATAGGGTCGAGGTCGCTGCCGAATCGGTCTATGAGCCGACCAGCGAAAGGGCAGCAGGCTGCGCCAGCTTCTTCAGCGGTGGTGTTGACTCATTCTACACACTCTATAAGAACCGCCAGATTTTTACACACCTTATCCTTGTCAGGGGATGGGATATCCGTCTTGATGATGATTGGCGATATGAACAGACCAGATCAAACATCCTCAAGGTTGCCACTGCCGAGGGCAAGCAGCTCATCGAGGTAGCCACGAACATACGTACCTTCATGGATAGGTTTGTCCGATGGGACTATAGCCACGGTGGTGCCCTAGCTGCGGTGGCATTGGCATGTGCTGCTACAGTGGGCACTGTTTATGTCCCATCGACCTTCTCCTATCCCAGGCTCGCACCTTGCAGGTCCCATCCATTGTTGGATCCGCTCTGATCAAACGGGGCAGTCCAGATCGTCCACGATGGTTGCGAAAAAGGCAGACTCCAGAAGGTGATTAGCGCTGTGGCCTCATCACCGCTTGCGCTCCAGACACTCCGTGTCTGTTGGAGAAGTAAGGAACTGCAATACAACTGCTGCTGGTGTGAGAAATGCATAAGGACCATGCTATGCCTCTATGTGGCCGGGGTACTGGATCGCTGCAGTGCCTTCCCGGGTAGGCTGCGGCCAATGCGGGTAGCAACACGGAACTTTAAGCTCAGGTCTGGGTTGGCCCAGGAGATACTACAAGCACTGCCCAGGCGGACCTTGTACGACCGAGCTCTAGCGGTCGCGTTGCGGATACCACTGATCAGGTCAAGGGCCTATATGGCATTGAAGACCCTAACCGGCAAGGTCTAAAAACCATCCTAAATCAGGACCGATGCCACGTACTTGACTGCTCATCTTGATCTTGGATGTAGCCCAAGAAGGTCCGGATAGGTCACTGCAACCCAGTGGTGACGGGAAGGCCAGGCCGTTCAGCGCGACCACAACAAGAACCCTGCCAGCTCCGTTTGTAGTCTTGTGACGGGTCGTCAAGGACATCCATTTCGTTTGACCGCCTCGACGAATATCCCGCCAAGGTGGAGCCATTTGTGGATCCGCGTGAGCCAGATCTCCCTATGCCAGGTCAGGCCTACCTGGTCGCATATCAGCCGTAGTTCCTCCCTGCTGTATGTGCGGCACCGCCAAAACAGCCCGACCAAGGCCCCAAACATGTTATCTTCATAGGCCATAAGTAACACACGACCACTGGGTCTGAGCACACGGACCAGCTCCGCCAAGGCAGCACGAGGATCAGGCAGGTGTTCCAGGACCCAACC
>JARYLO010000089.1 GCA_029907605.1 Sedimentisphaerales bacterium | reverse complement strand
GGCGGTGACGGTCAGTGGCCTTGTCCAGGATCCGAACACGTATCCCTTGTATGATGGGATGCGTATCAGCGGCCTGATCGTCTGGGCAGGTGGCCTGCAGAAGGATGCATATGTCAAGGGGGCGGAGTTGTTCCGGTATCATCGTGCACAGGAGGGGGTTACTACAGAGCGGATGGAGATAGATCTCGAGCGGGCAATGGCAGGCGATCCGCAACATGACATAGAGCTGCAGGATCTTGATCGCCTGGTGGTTAGGCCCATACCTGACTCGCACTTGCGGCTCTCCGCCAGGATCACTGGCGAGGTCAGGTTCCCTGGCACGTATCCCATACGAAAGGGAGAGAGGCTCAGCTCGTTGATAGAGAGGGCAGGTGGCTTTACTGAAAAGGCATATCTGAGGGGTGCGGTCTTTACAAGGATCAGTGCAAGGGCCATCCAACAGCAGCGGCTAGATGATATGGTCCGCCAGCTCGAGCAATCGCTGCTTACCACCGCATCAGGTGAGGCCGCTGCTGCAATGACCACAGATACAGAGTCCGCACAGATGCAGCAGTTGAGCCTGGCGGCCAGAAAGGAGCTGCTAAGCAAGCTACGCGCAGCCAAGATCGACGGTCGGGTGGTGATAAGGTTGCAGCCATTGGATCAGTTTGCTGGCTCGAGCTACGATATCGAACTAGAAGATGGGGATGAACTGTTCGTGCCTCCACAGCCAGGTATAGTAAGTGTAGTGGGCGAGGTGTTCAATCCTACGTCATTGTTGTATCAGCCTGGTGCGACTGTTGCCTTCTATCTCGGCAGGGTGGGAGGTTTGACAAAGGATGCAGACCGCAGTGAGGTCTATGTAATCAAGGCAGATGGGTCTGTCATCAGCATTGCGCAGGGCACAAGCCAGAGGATCACATGGGATAGCCAAGACCGGATGTGGCGTTTTGGCAGCTTCATGTCCATACCGCTAGACCCAGGTGATACCATCGTCGTGCCTAGGAAGCTAGACAAGGTGCCTTGGATCAGGGCCACAAAGGACATCACCCAGATCATCTTCCAGATCGCAGTGGCGGCGGGCGTAGTGCTGGCGATATAGCATAACAGGAGGTCCAAGAGAAGGTGGCAGACGATATGGCCAATCCAGACCAGCAGGCAGGCAGTTCCAGCCAAGTACCAAGGAACCTTCAGGTCCAGATCCCCAACCCCCAGACCATTCCGTATCCGTATTATGAAGACGAATTGAACCTGCTGGACTACTGGAATGTGATCTACAGGTATAGGCGGATGATCATCTGGCCAACGCTGGTAGCGGCATTCGTGGCAGGCCTCTACAGCATCACCAGGCCCAAGATGTACCTGGCCACTGCTACAGTCGTGCCTCCTGTAGATGTCCTGGAAAAGCAGGCGGACCTATCTGGCGGGCTACGCGCACAATCCATGCTCAGGGGGGTACTGAACACAGGTAGCATAGCGGATCTGTATGTGGGTATCCTGAAGAGCCGGGCAGTGATGGATGCCATGATAGAGAGGTTTGACCTATTCCATGTGTACAAGGACGTCAAGACCTGGGAGGATGCCAGGAAGGTGCTTACCGAGAACACCAAGATAGAGGTGGGAGGCAAGGATGGGATCGTCCAGGTCTCGGTAAAGGACAGGGACCCAAACAGGGCAGCTGCCATGGCAAACGCCTATCTAGAGGAACTGGATCGGCAGAACAAGCGTCTTTATGGCACTCAGGCCACAAGCAAGAGGGTTTTCTTGGAGAACAGGTTGGAGGAGATCCGCAAGGAGCTGGCCCAGATAGACACATTGCCTGCCAAGGAGGCACAGATAAAGGAGATGCTCTTTGAGTTGCTGACGCGGGAATACGAACTTGCCAGGCTAGAAGAGGCAAAGAGCATGCCTACCATACAGGTCCTGGACAAGGCCCTACCACCAGAAAAGAGGATGGCCAGAGGCACGATCACGAAGACCATGCTGGCAGGCATGGTGATGCTGATGACGACCGTATTTGTGGCATTCGGCCGGGAATACATACAAGGCCTCCGCACCGCGCAGGCAGGTCAGGCCGCCTAATCTGGCCAGAGGACACATGGAACAAGGGCTACCAGATCATCAACGCGGACGGGCCAGACACGAGCAGGGTCCGCCTAAAGGTATTGCTATCTATGGGTTGACATGTCTTCGAGAGCTTGCGGCCAAAGAATGAGGTGACAAGATCTCCATCGGCAGGGCCTTGGGTCTATTGCACTATCTGGATTACCGTCGCACTCATGACGTTGATGCCTGTTGGATGCCTCAGGCCACTGGTGATGATCGCAAGAGGGTCGTAGAGGTTATCGAAGCCACGCTCCAGCGATTTGGCCGAACGAAACAGCGTGTTTGGGGAGATGTGATCAGTATCGAGTTATTGGAAAATGGTCGTGTCATCTTTACCTTCCAGATTGCCAACCGGTTTGTTCAGTTGGAGGCTCCTACCCATGCGCCATGGGTAGACGTGCTGTTGGACAGCTTTTCCGACCTGCTAGCAAGCAAGATGGTGGCCCTAGTGGAGCGCGGTGCTCCACGCGATTTTAGAGACATATACGAACTGTGTCGGTCCGGGCTGACAGATCCAGTGGAGTGTTGGCAGTTGTGGAGGCGTAGGCAGTCCATCGCTGGTAGCGATACGGATATCGATAGGGCCAGATTGGCGGTGCAGACCCACCTAGCCCGAATCGCCCAGCATAGGCCGTTAGAATCGATTACCGGTGAGGCAGATCGCAGCCATACACAGCAAGTACGCGATTGGTTCGGTAACCAGTTCTTGGAGGCATTAAATGAACTGCGTGGGTAGTGGTGGGCCTATAGATCATTCTGTGTATCCTGACGCAGAGCCGCCTTCGTCTTTGAATACCATCTGGGAGCAGGTGGATTATCTGGTCAGGTTGTGTTCTGCCTGGGATTTTGGTGTACTGCCAGATCACCGGGTAGTGGAGGAGGTTCGCAGGCCCACATGGCGCCAGGCAGTAGATGCCTGTAGGCTCCTGACCTCTCCTGCGTATCACCTCCTGCGGCAATGGCATGGCCTACCAAAGCTGCCTTACATTGGATGTAGATTGGCGCATATACAGGATGACCCAAATCTCCAGTACGTCTAAGGCAGATAGTCCGGATATGGATCTAATACCTGCCTAAAAGGGGTTATGGCCAGATGGCTAATCGTGCTGATGATTGGCTGAGGCAGGCGAGAAGAGACCTAGAGCAGGCCAAGGACTGCCAGGCCGCTGGTAGGCACGAATGGGCTTGCTTTGCCGCACAGCAGGCAGCAGAGAAGGCGGTAAGGGCCCTTCACCTGCATCTTGGCCAGGAGGCATGGGGTCATATGGTAGCAAGACTATTGCGGGAACTGCCCGAGCAGGTACCAGTCCCTGTAGATCTAGTAGAGAAGGGCCGGGTGCTTGACAACTTCTATATACCTGCGCGTTACCCCAATGGACATCCGATAGGGCCGCCCTATGAACACTACGGACCTATCCAGAGTCAGCAAGCTATCGAGTATGCCGGTCAGATCATTGAGTTCGTCTGTACTCAGATGGCCTGATCGACAGACGGTTGACCGGGCGGTCCGTGCCTGGGCTGCTAAGGTGGCGGCCTGCTCAGAGGAGGTATTGCGGATCGGCTACTTCGGTTCTTATGCCAGTGGCAATTGGGGGGTAGGAAGCGACCTGGATGTGGTGATGGTGGTAGCCGATTCCGATCTGGCATTCGAGCATAGGCCTTCACAGTGGGATACCTTCGATCTGCCTGTACCTACAGATCTCTTGGTGTATACTAGAGAGGAGTGGGACCGAATGGACCCAGGCTGTAGGTTTACGAAGGTGCTGAGGAACCAGACCGTTTGGGTCTATCTAAGGCCGGAGGTAGGATATGAATGATAAGACAGTAGATCCTCGCCTGTTGGAGATGCTTAGGTGCCCGGCGTGTGTGAGAAGTGGCCCCCAGGCCGGGCTGCTGGACAGGCATGGCAATTGGCTTGTGTGCCGCGATTGTAGCCGCAAGTACCCGATCCGGGATGGGATCCCTGTGATGCTCATAGAGGAGGGCGACAAGTACAAGGCCACTGCCATCCAAGACCTCCCTGCCACCGCTCAATGAAGATAGATGGTGTCATACAGCGAAAGCTCGCCCTGCTCGATGATCAGGTCATGCGACTGCGGTTACACATGCAGGGCATTTCACTAGATCGGTTCGAGCAGGACTGGGTCCTTAGGTCGATGGCAGAGCGGGCCTTACAGGTGGCCATTGAGATCTTGATAGACGTAGCCGAGCGACTCATCTGTATCTGTGGCGCAGGACCTGCTGCTACTGCAGCCGATGCCATTGCAAAATGTGTCCAGCTTGGGATCCTCCCTGCGGAGGATCGCTACAAAGGTCTGTCAGGTACCGCAACCTCATTATTGCCCATGAATACGAACATATAGATCCTAGGCTTACCTACGAACTAGCAACACAGAGGCTGGATGATTTCCGACAGTTTCGCGAACAGATTGACAAATGGGTGGCGAGCCAGCAGTCAAAGGGGTGATCCTGCATGCCCTTGTCGAAGCATCACATAGATACAAACACCGGACCTGTCCCTGTGGACTTTGCCGGCATGGCCAGTTTGTTGCAGGAGGAGTTACCCAAGGTCAGTTTTGCCCTTGTACTTGGTTCTGGAGCAGCAGGTCTCATCAAGCCTCATAGCGACCTTGATATTGCCGTGTATTGGGCGTCGCCCATGTCCGGACAAGAATGGCTGGGGCTGATCTGTGCAGTAGAGGACATGCACCAGGATGTCCGCTGTGACCTTGGGATCCTAAACAACGCAGAGCCAGTATATCGATTCGAGGCATTGAAGGGCCGGCTGGTCTTTGTCAGGGATCAATCAGAATGGCAGCGTTTCTTCTCGCTTACATGCCGGCTCTATGAATTGCAGATGTTTCATTATCGCCGTCAGCTTCGCTACCGCCTGGCCAGGATGGGGCTGGCAGTGACATGCTAAAAGAGGTGTACAATCAGGTGGTTGAAGAGCTGGCTGCTAGGATCCGCGGATTCTATGGCCAGCGGCTCGTCAGTCTGTGCGTATTTGGATCTGTTGCAAGGGGTACGATGCACGACAGCTCCGATATTGATCTATTGATAGTCGCAGACCCATTACCTTAGGGTCGCATGGCCAGGGTCAGGGAGTTTGACCAGGTAGAGCTTCAGGTCCAACCGCTCTTAGACCAGGCTAGGAGAGGGGGCATATACATAGAGCTATCCCCTGTGTTCAAGACACCAGATGAGGTCAGACAGGGTAGTTGGTTGTTTCTTGATATGGTTGAGGATGGTTTGATACTCTACGATACAGGTTTCCTGTCAGGGTACCTGGCAGACCTCCGGGCAAGGCTTGATAGGCTGGGCGCAAGGCGTATCACCAATGGCGAGGCCTGGTACTGGGACCTCAAGCCTGACTATCAGCCAGGTGATGTGATTGATATGTGGTGATGTGCATGCCGTGGCGATATAATGCTCTAAACTTTGTGCAGGCAGCCCTTGGAGGCAAGTAGGATGAAGGTCGCGTTGATTACAGGTATCACTGGCCAGGATGGGTCATATCTGGCTGAGCTATTGCTTTCCAAGGGCTATCAGGTCCACGGCCTCATCCGCAGGGCAAGTACCTTCAACACGGACCGGATCGAGCACATATACCAAGATCCACATGACCCAAATGCCAGGCTCTTCTTGCACTATGGCGACCTTGCCAATGGGGAGCAGTTGACAAACCTGATCTACAACCTCCAGCCTGATGAGATCTATCACCTCGGTGCCCAGAGCCACGTTAAGGTCAGCTTCGAGATGCCAGAGTATACAGGCGATGTCACAGGCCTCGGAACCACAAGGATCCTGGAGGCGATCCGCCGCAGTGGGATAAAGACCAGGTTCTATCAGGCAAGCTCTTCAGAGATGTTCGGGGCCGCGCAACCGCCACAGGATGAGGACACGCCCTTCAAACCCAGGAGCCCATATGCAGCAGCAAAGGTCTACGCATATTGGATGACCGTCAACTATCGCGATGGATATGGCCTTTTTGCCTGCAACGGGATCCTGTTCAACCATGAATCCCCCAGGCGAGGCGAGACATTCGTCACCAGAAAGGTCACAAGGGCCATTGCCATGATCCTTGCAGGCAGGCAAGACAAGCTCTATCTTGGCAACCTAGATGCGCGTAGGGACTGGGGCTATGCCCCTGAATACGTTGGGGCCATGTGGTTGATATTGCAGCAGGCCAGGCCAGGTGACTACGTGGTCGGCACCGGTCAATCCCATTCAGTCAAGGAGTTCGTAGAAAGGGCCTTTGCATATGTGGGTCTGGAGTGGCAAAGATATGTTGTTGTGGATCAGCGGTATTTTCGGCCGACCGAGGTGGAGTTCTTGTTGGCAAACCCTGCAAAGGCCAGGAGGGAGCTGGGCTGGGAGCCAAAGGTCAGCTTCGATGAATTGATAAAGATCATGGTGGATGCAGACATGGAGGCCGTGGGCCTACAGCCACCAGGTGAGGGAAAGCAGATCCTCCAGGCAAGGTTTGGCAGGTGGCACCATTGGGATAGCAGTGTCAGCAAGGCCTTGAGTAATGCAGGAAGGGGTGTGGATTAGGTGGCGGTCCCAAGGGATGCCAGGATATATGTAGCAGGACACACCGGGCTTGTGGGCAGTGCTATCCTGCGTGCGTTGCAGCAGCGTCAGTACACTACGCTGATCACACGTAGCTACAAGGATCTAGACCTCCGTGACAGGCAAGCGGTCTGGGACTTTTTTGCCAAAGAAAGGCCAGAATATGTCTATCTGGCAGCGGCAAGGGTAGGTGGCATCTGTGCAAACATGACCTACCCGGTGGAGTTTATCCAGGACAACCTCTACATAGAGCTCAATGTCATATCTGCTGCCCATGCCTTTGGTGTCAAGAAGCTCTTGTTCCTTGGCTCAAGTTGCATATACCCGCGCCTAGCTGCCCAACCTATCAAGGAGGAGTATCTGTTGTCGGGCGACCTAGAGCCTACCAACAGGCCATATGCATTGGCGAAGATAGCAGGCATAGAGCTGGTCAACGCCTACAGACGTCAATATGGTGCCAGGTTCATATCAGTGATGCCTACTAATCTCTACGGCCCTGGTGATAACTTCGACCTGCAGACCTCCCATGTGTTGCCGGCCTTGATCAGGCGGTTCCATCTGGCTAGATGCCTGGAGGATGATGACTGGGATGCGATTACTGCGGACCTCAATAGGCGACCTATTCAGGGGATAGACGCAAGCGTACCAAGGGAACGGATCCTAGAGCTGCTTTCTCAAAATGGTATCACTGCATCTGGAGCGTCTGATCCTCGTCAGGTCACTGTCAGTGTTTGGGGGACTGGTCAGGTCTACAGGGAGTTCCTTCACGTAGAGGACCTGGCAGATGCCTGCCTATTCCTGATGGATCGATATGACGACTCCGTGGCCATAAACGTTGGGACGGGTCAGGATATGACCGTTGCCCAACTGGCAGGATTGATCGCACAGGTGGTAGGATTCAAGGGTCGGATCGCATTTGACACCACAAAGCCCGATGGCATGCCGAGGAAGCTCCTGGACACAAGCCGTATTAACGCCCTAGGCTGGCGTCCGAATATCGCATTGGCAGAAGGCATTGCCAGTACATACAGATGGTACTTAGCGGATATGGTGCCAGATAGAAGTGGCCTTACATGACAATACTACAAGATACTGCCATAAGGTTGAGGCCGATATTTGAGCAGAAGGGGGTACTGCGGGCCACAGTTTTTGGATCCCTAGCCAGGGGGTCGGGAGTCCAAACGTAGCGACCTGGATCTTGTTGTGGTCATGAATACAGACAAGCGTTTTCTCGACCGTTACGATGACCTACTGCCGCTAGTCGCGCGGGCTATCCCTGAGAGGCCGGTTGATCTATTGATCTATTCGCCCCATGAGTTGGAACAGTTGAGCTGCCGCAGGTTTATTCAAACGATACTATCTGAAGGCAAGGCCATATATGAGTCAGCCAAAGGATTGGCACGAGGCAAGCAGGTGGCTGCTTACAGCCCAAGAAGACCTCAAGGCTGCCAACGTGTTGTTTGAGTCGGGACTGTATTCTCAGGCATGTTTTCATGCCCAGCAAGCTGGCTAGAAGGCCATCAAGGGCCTATGGTACCTGATTGGAGAGACCATGGGGCCATTCGGTCCAGCGACTTATCCTGGATTTTCCACAAGAGGGCCGGATATCTGATATCTCCACATGGACTAACTGGGGTGCCTTACTCGACAAGCTTTATATACCTACCCCCTATCCAAATGGCTTACCTGACCTTACGCCAGGCCAAGTCTATACAAGAGAAGATGCCGAAAGGGCACTTGCGGCTGCAAGTGCCTTGGTGGCAGCATGCCTAGGATTGTTAGAAGGTTGGGGCTAAGCAATCGTTATGGTATTACTTCATCCCATGCTCATCGGTACGGGTCGCATGATCAGGTGACTGACAAAGGCTTGAAGCCATAGCTGAAGAAGGTCTATAGGAATCCTGCTTGTCTTACATTAGAGATCCCCAAGAGACAATGCAATCAACACCTAGCGATACCGATCTTACGCCATTGCAGATCGAGATATACTGCAGGATGGATCCTGGGCGCAAGATTGCCATCGCCATGGACCTATTGCGGATGGCCTTGGAGCTAAAGAGGGCAGGCATAAGGCTGCAGGAGCCTGGCCTCGATGACAAGCAGGTCCAGCAGCGCCTAGTCAGGATCTTGCTTTATGGCCAGTGAGGACCTCCTGGAGCTATTCGTTGCCCCGCTCGAAAAGGCCCGTATCGAGTACATGATTACAGGTGCTGTTGCGGCAATCGTATATGGCGTACCGCGGATGACGGAGGATATAGACATAGTCATTGATATCAAGCCGACAGATCTTTCGGCCGTGGCCAAGGTCTATAGTCCCGAAGATTACTGCGTCCCTCCAGCCGAGGTCATTGCATTAGAGGCCCGCAGGCCATCCAGGGGCCATTTCAACATTATCCATATGGCTTCCGGATTGAAGGCGGATCTCTACTTGGTTGGCCAGGACCCATTGCATCTGTGGGCCATGGACCATAGGAGGCAGGTGGATGCGGGCAAGACATCATGCTATGTGGCGCCGCCAGAGTATGTGATTATCAGGAAGCATGAGTTCCATATGGGAGGCGGTTCAGACAAGCACTTAGAAGATATCAAGCGGATCCTGGCTGTGTCTGGCCAAGGTCTCGATAGATCGTGGCTTGAGTACGAAATAGCCAGGCGAGGGCTAACCGATATTTGGGCCAAGGTCCGGCCAGGGCATTGATGTATGGAAGGTAGCCGGGGGACCAATGGGACCAGGAGGATGCCAAGAGTGATTTGGCAGGCGGATACCGTTACAGTTCCTGGGCACAGGGCTAGGCCCATTGTCTAAGCGATGAGGAAGGCAACCTAATCTATGACAAAAAGCCGGCATGATGAGGCCCATAGCTGGTTCTCCCAAGGATTGTACGACCTGAAGGCTGTACAATGGAACCTTATTGCATTGGGGGCCAGGAAGGGGGGATTGTACGCTCGGCTTTGCCACACATGCAAAAAGGTGGTGACCATGGCGATTTCGGACGCTGCCTGATGTTTATAGGTGGGCCTGCTCAGTGCAGGCAATTAGAAGCGATTCGGGCCGGAAGGTTAAGGGCATTTGTTTAGGGTATAGGGCATTATGCCGACTGCATTGGAATTGATACCAGAGGGATGGAAGCCTTACCTGGAGGCCGCTCGATCCCGCCCTGCCCCACCTGGGCCAACACCAACAGAGGAACGGCAAAGGGAGCAAGTCCTGGCCCGAGTTGGTCACGCAGCAGAGGCCCTGAAGGCCCAATTCGGGGTCAAGCGGGTGGTACTCTTTGGTTCGCTGGTACAGACTACTTGGCTGAAGAGATGATAGGTGATCGTCTTGTAGACTTAATCGAGATCGAGACCGCAGCAGAGGGCCTGCGTCGTGCGATCAAGCGTTATGGAGTAGAGCTTTGAATCGCCTCTGCCAGCAATTAGCCCAGTGGATTCGTAGGGAGATCCCAGAGCTGATCGCGCCGTGCAACGAGCCTTCGCGGAGCCGGACGAATCGTTCTGGTCGAAGGCAACATCATCCTGGCCAATCCGGCCAGCGAGTGCGGGTGGGAGAAGCTTTGCATGGAGTTGGCTTGGCGTGCGGGGCTCCGGCCGCTGACGACGCGCATGGACAGGGCACGGCTGTTCGGCCTGCTCGCGAGGACAGTGCGCCCGCTTCGACAGGCAAGTTCTATGGTGGGACGCGTACCTTTGGGGGGCCGCGCCCTTTGGCGCCTTCTCCCGGTCGCGAGTTACGAAGGAATTTATCCGCTACACCCTGACCAACTCAACCAGTGGGCCTGCTGGACACCTTCGACTGGCTTTCTCCCACCTACGATCAACCTCAGACGGCTACGGCACTGCGCACCTGGTTCGAAGAGGCAGGCTTCCAAGAGATCGAGATCGTCCGGGCGGGGCACCTCGTCGGCCGGGGTCAGAAAGTCGCATGATCGTCGGCATCGATGCGTCGAACATCCGCAGCGGCGGCGGAGTGACCCATCTCAAGGAGCTCCTCGCTGCGGCGGAGCCCAATAGACAGGGGGTCCAGCACGTGATTGTGTGGGGTGGGAGGGCCACGCTCGGCCAGCTTCCCGAGCGCCCTGGCTCGAAAAGTGGCGCCACCCGTGACTGGACGGAAGCCTGCCATATCGCGTTCTCTGGCAGCGATGGGAGCTTCCCCGTCTGGCCCGCCAGGCCGGATGCACGGTGCAGTTCTGCCCCGGCGGGCTGGCGCCGACGGGTTTCAGGCCCATCGTGGTGATGTGCCGAAACCTCCTGCCGTTCGAATGGCGGGAGATGAGCCGATATGGGATGTCGTGGCAGTTCCTTCGCCTGCTGTTCCTTCGCCGGGCCCAGGCGGAGACGTTGCGACGGGCGGACGGGGTGATCTTTCTGACGCGCTATGCCCAGGACGCCGTCTTGGCGGTGACCGGGCCAATCGCGGGAAAGACCTCCGTCATCCCCCATGGCATCAACGAGTGCTTTTTCTGTCAGCCGAGGTTGCAGAGGCCGGTAAGCCGGGATGGGTCTTCTCTTCGGATCGTCTATGTCTCGATTGTGGATGTCTACAAGCATCAGTGGCATGTCGCCGAGGCGGTGGTCCGCTTGAGGAGGGAGGGATTGCCGGTCGAGCTGGAGGTCACCGGGCCGGCCTACCCCCCAGCGCTCCGCCGCCTTGAAGCGACGATGCGCCGGCACGACCCGGCCGGCTCCAAGCCCGAAGCCGTGCTCCACAGCCTCAAAACCTACTTAGCCAAGGGCTTTCCGTTCATCTTCGGCTTTTCAGTCTATAACTCTATCGAGCAGGCTGAAGCTAACGGCAAGATTCCATTTCCCTCTCCCCGCGAGCGAATGGAAGGCGGCCATGCGGTGATGGCCGTCGGCTACGACGACACCCTCGAAATTACCAACAAATTCGGCAACCTCAAAACCAAAGGCGCCCTGCTCATCCGTAACTCCTGGGGCACCACCTGGGGTGACCACGGCTACGGCTGGCTTCCATACGACTACGTGCTCCGAGGCCTGGCCGAAGATT
>JARYLO010000088.1 GCA_029907605.1 Sedimentisphaerales bacterium | reverse complement strand
AGGTCTGCAGGACCAGTCCCAATCTCAAGGACGTGGCAAGGACGAATTATTGCCACATCTATCCTACCTTGGTGGGCGACCAGATCGTGGTCTTCTCTGTCATTGACAACCTGGTCAAAGGTGCCGCAGGTCAGGCAGTCCAGAACATGAATATCCTGTTTGGCCTGGATGAGTGGATAGGTCTGGAGTAGATGGTCGGTCCTGCCGGTACATTGACCATAGCCACCTGCCAGTTCCCTGTCAGTGGCCAGATAGACCGCAATCTCCAGTGGATCTGCCGGTTCATCGACCAGGCTGCAGCCCAGGGGGCCGAGGTCTTGCAGATGCCTGAGGCAGCCTTGACCGGTTATCCAGGGGTGGACATGCCGGACATGGGGTCGCTGGATTGGACCAGATTGCACCGGGCCACAAGGAGGGTGATGGACAAGGCGGCCGGGAAGGGGATATGGGTCCTACTGGGCAGTGCCCACAGGCTCAGCCAGGTCGCAAGGCCACATAACTGCGTTTACATAATAGGTCCGGATGGGACGTTGAAGGGCCGGTACGACAAGAGGTTTTGCATGCCTGCAGAGCTTGCGCACTACACCCCAGGCCGACACTTTGAGGTCTTCCAGATCAATGGGGTAAGGTGTTCGACCCTGATCTGCTTTGACCTGAGGTTCCCAGAGCTCTACAGGCAGCTTTATCGCGAAGGTGTCAGGTGCGTGTTTCAGTCCTGCTACAATGCCAGGCAGTCAGGACCCAGTGTTCATAACCATATCATGATCCAGACCATGCAGGCCCATGCTGCCTGCAATGCATTCTGGATCAGTGTAGCCAATTCCAGCGGCTACTACAGCCCATACCCATCCTGCCTGATCCAGCCTGATGGCCAGGTCGTAGCAAGACTCAGGAGGAATCGGGCAGGTCTGCTTGTCAGGACTATAGACATAAACCAACAGTTCTATGATCCCATGCGGGGTATACGCGAGTTGGCCATAGAGGGCAGGCTGGGCAATTATCCTGAGCAGTTAGACGACCCAAGTTCTAGCGACACAACAGGCCTTTGAAAGGATGGCACCATGGCAAATCAGACGATCACCGCACCTGCAGGCTTCTTGGCTGCTGGGGTCCATGCTGGCATAAAGGCCTCTGGTGCCCCTGACATAGGGATCTTGGTGTGTCCTAAGGGCGCAAGGGCAGCAGGGGTCTTTACCACCAATAGGATCACGGCTGCCCCAGTGCAGATCAGCAGGCGGCACATCCGCAGCCGCAAGGTCTTCGCAGTGGTGGTCAACTCTGGCAATGCCAACGCCTGCACAGGCAATAAGGGCCTCAAGGATGCCATTGCCATGTGTCGAATGGTGGCAGGTCTGTTTGGGGATGGCAAGGTCCGGCCTGAGCAGGTCCTGGTTGCATCCACAGGAATCATAGGTCATCGATTGCCCATGGACAAGGTTCGAAAGGGCATAGAGGCGGCCTGGAAGGGGCTCAGCCCTAGTGCAGATGGTGGCCTTGCATTTGCAAGGGCGATCATGACCACAGACACAAAGGTCAAGCAGGCGATGAGGATTGTAAGGCTGGCCGGGAAAAACGTGACCATCGCAGGGGCGGTGAAGGGGGCAGGGATGATAGGTCCACAGATGGCCACCACATTGTGCTTTCTGGCCACCGATGCTGCCATCAGCTCTAACCTCTTGGCAAAGGCCCTAAAGGCTGCTATAGACCAGACGCTCAACCGTCTGACGGTCGATGGGCTTCAGAGCACCAATGACACTGCCTTTATCCTTGCGTCTGGGCTTGCCATGGCCAGGCCCATCACAAGGCCCGACAGGGCATACCAGCGGTTCTGCGATGCGTTGTTTGAGGTCTGCCAGGACCTGGTGATGCAGATGGGCCTCGATGCCGAGGGTGCCACTAGGATGTTCAAGGTGGTGGTCTGCGGTGCAGCCACAAAGGCAGAGGCCAGGAGGGCAGCCAGGGCCGTTGCCGATTATCCGCTGGTCAAGTGTGCGGTGCATGGAGGCGATCCCAACTGGGGCAGGATCATCTGTGCGGTAGGGTCTTCTGGGGTGAGGCTGGACCCAACGCGCCTATCATGCAGACTGGATCAGATATACGTATTCCGCAACGGCAGGCCTTGTCGATTTGACCGAAAGGCGGCAAGCGCGATCATCCAGAGGCCCTTCCACACCATCACGGTCTTGCTGGGGGTGGGCAAACAGAGCGAATTCTGTTACGGGGTGGACCTAAGCAAGGATTACGTCAGGATCAATGCCGAGTACCACACATAGGCGGACCTATTCTTGCGGCAGCTTGGCCAGATCCACATCGGCGCCTGCCACCATCAATATATCATCCTTATAAATGACGGTGGTGGGCAGGGGTATGCCCACTATGGCGGACTTGGCCTCCTTCCTGCCCTGGACATTTGGACCTCTCTTGATCAGGACCAGGTTCACGTTGTACTTCTGCCTCAGTTGCAGGTCCATAACGGTCTTGCAGTCGAAGCTTGCAGGGGCCTTGATGGTGGCCAGGCTGTAGCCAGGGGCAAAGTCGATCTTCTCCCAGATCTGGGGCGCTATGAGCTTGTATGCCCACCTCTGGGCAGATTCTATCTCAGGGTAGATGACCTCTGTGGCACCTATCTTGAGGAAGACCTCGCCAGCCAGTGGGCTTTCTGCACGGGCATATATGTCCTTTACGCCCATCTGACGCAGGTTCACCACGGTCAATACCGCAGACTCAAAGCTGGCCTGTCCCATGCATATGATCGCCACATCCACCTTGTCTACACCTTGTGCCTTGAGGGCCTCGTCGTCCGTGCCATCCAGGCGGACTGCCAGGCTGACCTGATCCCTGATGAGCTCGACTGGTTCGCGGTTACGGTCTATGGCAATGACCTCTGCGCCACTGTGGGCCAGTGTCACTGCCAGCTTTGTCCCAAAACGGCCCAATCCTATGACTGCAAACCTTCTCATTATCGGTTCCCCAGATAAAGCTGCCTGATTCTATATGCCTTGTACCCATCAGTCTAGCGGAAAAACCTCCCCATCAACCCACCACGATCTGCTCGACCGGATATGAATAATGGGGCCGGCGTTCTGCAAAGGTAAGTGCAGTTGCAAGGCTCAAGGGCCCAAGCCGTCCGATCAACATCAAGATCATCAGTATCAACTTGCCGCAAGTGCTCAGGGACCCGGTCAGCCCAGTAGAGAAGCCCACGGTGCCCAAGGCACTGGTGGCCTCAAAGGTAAGGTCCAGGAAATCGATCTGCTTGGACCTCTCCGTTATGGTCAGGCCTAGAAGCCCTACGAATAAGACCAGCCCATACACAGTGATCACCGCCAGTGACCTGCTGACAAGACCTGGACTTATGGACCTGCCGAATACGTGTAGCTCCCGCTGTCTTTGCAGGGTCGTCAGCACAGCAAGGGCCACGACCACCATGGTGGCGGTCTTGACACCGCCTGCCGTACCTCCAGGCGAGCCGCCAATGATCATCAGCAATATGAGCACGAACTTGCTGGAGTCGCTCAGTTGCGCCATGTTGACGGTCGTGAAACCTGCGGTCCTTGCCATGACCGAGTGGAAGAATGCCTCAGGCAGGCCGCGGGCTGCACCAGAGACATTCGGTGCGGTGTATCGCTCGAATACAAGCAGCCCTATCGTCCCTGCGGCCAAGAGGATGGCACTGACCGCCAGGACCAACTTGGTCTGTAACGAAAACCTCTTTACTGGCCCTATCAATAGGCTGGTCTGTAGCCCTAGCACCCTCTTGGCCAGGTGTGTGACCCTGAATATGATAAACTGCCCTAGGTCGTAGAGCACGCCAAAGCCGAACCCGCCCAGTATGACCAATGGGCACATGACCAGGTACAACTGCCAGCATCGCCGATATGCCGCCATGCTGTCAGGCCACAACCCTAGGCCTGCGTTGCAGAATGCACTTATGGCATGGAAGAGGCTGTAGAACCAGATATCAGGCCTGCCGCCCCGCCACCTGGGGTCATTAGGCCACAAGCCTGTCAGGCATATCGCGCCTATCGCCTCTATGATGATGGTGACCACGAATATGAACGTAATCAGGTGCGGGATCTTGTTTAGGGCCCTGGAACTGAGTAGGTCCTGCATGGCGGCAGACTCTTTGATCGAGAGGGCCTGGCCCAAGAGCATTGCGAAGACGGCACCGAATATCACTATGCCAAGACCGCCAAGTTGTATCAGCAGCAGGATCACGATCTGTCCCATGAGTGTGAACTCGCTGCCTATATCCTTGACGGTCAGGCCTGTTACGCACGCGGCACTGGTTGCGGTAAAGAGTGCGTCTACGATGGAGATATTGGCCCTGTTGACCGTTGATCTAGGTAGGTAGAGTAGACCAGCCCCTGCCAATATCAATAACAGGAAGCTTGCTATCAGGACCCGCATTGGGTCCTGGCCTATTGCCAGCAGGTTTATCATGGTCCTGCTGGATTTTGCTATGATCTGTAGGATCAAGTACAGGCCTACTGCAAAATGCCAGGCCCGCTCAGGTCCCTGGCCGCGGCCCTTGGCCACCATGTAGAGCAGGATGGCCAGGAGTATCAATGGCAGCTCAAACCAGTTTGCCTGCCAGTACTCCTTTAAGGACCTTGCGTTGATCGCCCTGACGGCCTTCTCCACCAGGAAGTATCCTAGGAGGGCACCCTGTACGGCAAACAGGATCCGTGGATCTGCCAGTGGACTGTAGAAACCGAACAGTGATACGAATGTCGCAAGTACCAGGCCACCAGCCACCACATTGCCCGCGATCACTACCCTGTCCAGACCAGGGTTCTTATAACTGATCTGCATGGGGATCAGTTTAAAGACCTGCCAGAAAAGGTCCAGGGCCAGGATTCTGCCCAGGTGGTTACCGCATGTTGGCAGAGCCTGGGGTTGGCACCGTCAATAATTCAAACAGGCCCTGACCATCCGGTACCCTGCCTATGGACTGATCCCAGCCCATGGATCCAAAAGGAGCATAGTCCAATAATCTGTGGCCGTTCTGTGCAGAATCAAACAACCAGACCGCCTCTCCTGAGCTGGAGAGCTTGAAGTTGGCATGGAGCCCTGGGCAATCTTGGCCATCCTCATCTGCCCAGATCAATAGGTATTTTGCGGGTCCTAAGACCGTCCCATCTGGGATACGCCACTTCAATGGCCTGGCAGGATCGTCACTAAGGTACATGCCTGAGATGTCCACCGGTTCATCGGAGATATTTGCCAGTTCGATCCAGTCGTCGAACTGGCCCTGTGGATCGGCGACGGTGGATGCATTGTCTGCCATCAGCTCATTTATCACGACCTCGGACCTGGGGCCTTGGGCGTAGTTGTAGATATAACGGTAGCAGTGGTACTCAGCACCTGGGGGACTGAATGCCACGGTCTGGGCGGGATTGGCGGCTACGGCCTGGACGTAGTAGCGCAGGACAGTGCCTGCAGGGAATGTCGGCAGGGTGGCAGCAAAAAGATCGCACTGCCCATCAGGCCCATCTCCAGCATGGCTCATAGGGATCCGCTCAAAGATGGCAAATGGCCCTGGTGCGATGAACAGGTCCACCCGTGCCACAGGTACGTCCCTGGAAACCATGGCCTTTATGGTAAGCAATGGGGCGGTATCTTTGTTCTTTACATCAGTCCATATGCCTAGGATGACAGGTGGCTGTTGGGCCAACTCACGATCCGAGAGCAGGTATGCCCTCCTCTGCCTGACAAAGGTCTTCAGTTGATCAATGCCACTGACAAACTGCTGATATGTGTAGAGCTTCTTGGTATCGGTCTTGACGTATGGCTCTATGAGGGATCTGTATGCCTCTATGGTGGGTATGAGGCCGTCTTCTGTGAAGTGCTCCTCTAGGATCGTCCGCACATGGGCCAGGTATCGCTGCCTGTATTCATTGATGGCCATGAGTCTGTACATCAGCGGCACCAATGGATCGTCAGCCCTGAAGAAAAGGGGCCAGGCAGTGGGGCTTCCATAGAAGGACTCATTGCCATCGTACTGGATCAGGTGGATCCTGCCTGTCTCAGGCTCGTAATAGAGACAATAGTCGCTGCCCCTCTTGTACACATAGCCGTCGTCATCCTGGAATACGATCTCGAATGCACAGACCCACAAGGCCCTGTCAACATCCAAGACGGTCCCTAGGACGTTTGGTAGCCCTGCAAGTGGTGTATTGTTGAGCACATAACAGGTGTGTATGAGGCTGGCCCATGGGTCTAGCTGATGGGTACCCTTTAGCTCGTAGACGGCCTGATAGGCTGTACTGCTTGTACCCTGCCAGGTCAGTGCAGCAACGCCATTGGTCACACCGCCACCTGCCCCTATCTCAGCTACAAGGGGTTCCATACGCTGGATCACAGGGCCGCCGGTCCCTCCCGTGGGTTGGGTGGGTCTATTACCCTGCACAGGCCCCATCCTGCCTTCTGCCCTCCAGCGGGTGCCTTCATTGCTCGGGAACCAATCCCTTATGAAATCACCGTTTAGCTGCTGGATATTGGCATATATGCCCCAGTCCTGACCGTTTATCTCGAGCCTGACGAAGTTCGCCTTTGCACTTGGTATCTGCCGGCGACATACGTTTGTGTACAAGACCTCTCGCATGAACGTAGGGTCATTGGCACAGTTCAATAGGTTCAGGGTCTTGTAGCCCATCAAACGCTGGCCAGGTATGGTGTAGTCTATCTCTATGTTGAAGGACTTCTTCTGTGAGTTACCGGTCATCTGATAGGATGTATTGCCTCTGAACCTTACACCAACCCCCTCATAGACCTGGTCCTCACAGATAAGGGTGGCGGTCAGATTGGTCTTGGACTGGTAGTTTGCGACCAGTCTGGACCACCAATCAGGCTGAGAGAATCGAAGACTGATGGTCCGGAGGGTACATGGATCATACAGGTCCTGCGACCTGCCCAGGCCTACGCACAGTACCAGCCATCCAATAACGATCGCTCTTGAGGCCTTGTCCATAGTCTTCTCCTATGACCTCTAGATCCCCTAGGCTATTGGCAACATACAACTAGCCAATAGGAATGATCCACAAGGCCGGCTGGATGTGCGCTGACCGGCCAGAGGCTATGTGGGTAAGGCAATCTTTGTTATGATCCTGGTCTATGGCACAGCGGAAGATCCTGTTGACCATTGCCTATGACGGTACGGATTACTTTGGCTGGCAGAAGCAGCCTGGTCTAAAGACGATCCAGCAGACCATAAACCAGGCAGCATCCGATCTTGTAGGCCACAAGGTACATGTACATGGGGCCAGCCGGACAGATGCAGGGGTCCATGCCCTCGGCCAGGTAGGCCTTATGGAGACCGAGACCCCTATACCTACAGAGAACTTTGTTCGAGCACTCAATGACCGGCTTCCACCTGACATAGCCATATTGGCTGCAAGTGAGCCGCCATGGAACTTTGATCTGATCGGGGCGGTCAAGCGTAAGCTGTATCGGTATTGCATCCATACAGGGCCCATAAGACCTGTCTTGGACATACGCTACTGCTGGCACCTGCCAAGCCTGCTTGATGTGGAGGCCATGAATGAGGCTGCAAGGGCCCTTGTAGGAAGGCATGACTTCAAGTCCTTTGCCTCTGCCAAGGACAAGCGCAAGGACACGGTCAGGACCATCTTTCGTTGCGAGGTCTATCGCGGGGTCGGGCCCAGGCAGGACTATGTCTATGTGGAGGTGGAGGGTAAGAGCTTCCTGCACAACATGGTCCGTAACATCGTAGGGACCCTTGTGGAGGTGGGCCAGGGTAAGAGGGGCCCTGACCAGATGGCCTCCATCCTTCAGGCAAGGGACAGGACCGCTGCAGGCCAGATCGCCCCTCCATCTGGGCTGTGCCTGATGTGGATAAAGTACGACTGACCTCATGCGTATCGTCCATATCATTACCAGGCTGATCATAGGTGGGGCCCAGGAGAACACGTTGATCACCTGCGAGGGCCTGGCAAAGGCCGGCCATGAGGTGACCTTGGTCACTGGTCCAGCACTTGGGCCGGAAGGACAGTTGCTGGATAGGACCAAGGCCCAGCCCTATCGAACGATCGTGCTGCCCCAGATGCGACGCCAGATAAGCCCGTGGCGGGATGCAGTGGCCTATATCCAGCTATGCCGACTCCTGCGGTCTCTCAGGCCCCATATAGTCCACAGCCACTCCGCAAAGGCAGGGATCCTAGGTAGACTGGCTGCCTTTCGCACAAGTCCAAGGCCTTGCATAATCCACACAATCCATGGCCTGCCCTTCCACCCGTACCAGCCTTGCTGGCTCAACTGGCTATACATCTGGCTCGAACGGAGGGCAGCCAGGTGGACTGATGCCTTCATCACCGTGGCCGATGCCATGGCTAGGCAATCAAGGCAAGCTGGAATAGGTCTAGACAAACCCTACATTACCATCTACTCTGCCATAGCAGAGGAGGGTTTCTATCGGCAGGTGCCGCAAGGGCAGGTCCTCCAGTTCCGCAGGTCCCTGGGTATCCCACAAGATGCGGTGGTACTTGTGACTGTGGCCAGGCTTTTCGCGCTCAAAGGCCATGACTTCATCATCCAGTCCGCCCAGGCCTTGGCCCCTAGGTTCCCGCATGCGATGTGGCTGTTTGTGGGGGATGGCAATCTTGCCGGGTACTACAAGCGTTTGATAGATCGGCTAGGGCTCTCAGATAGGTTCAGGTTCACAGGCCTTCTTCCGCCATCAGAGATCCCGCTTGTGATACAGGCCTCAGATATCTTGGTCCATTGTTCGCTTAGGGAGGGGCTTGCCAGGGCGATCCCACAGGCAATGTTGTGTCGCAGGCCTGTAGTGGCCTTTGACCTGGACGGGACTGCAGAGATGGTTGGGCCCCAGACAGGCAGGCTGGTAAGGCCTGGCGATCTCCAGGGCCTGACTGCTGCCTGTGCGGAGCTGATCGCAGATCCTGGTCTGAGGGTCCAGCTAGGCCAACAGGGCTGGGTCCGGATACAGGGGCTATTTGAGCCTGGGCTGATGGTCAGCCGTATAGAGACTGTGTATAAGCAGTTGGCTGGCCCAATTTTGGCTTGTCAATAGGGCCAAAAAAGATATTGCCAGCAGGGGCTGATGCCCATAAGATATACCCAACGATGACGGCCGAACATGATCGGGCCTGGCAGGGTAACTATGTACGTAGGTTGCCTCCAGAGCTGTGGTAGGCTTCAAGAGAAACAGAATGTGTGTTTCTGCTTCAATAACGTCGTAACGGACCAGGGTTTTCGGGTTGCCTTCTGATACATAGGTCGACGATGCTGACGGCGTGGAGATCTAGGATGTAGGGTGAAGGTGGGCTGACGGCCTGGACGTTGGTGCGTATAGGAAGTGGAAACTCAGTGGGTTTCCACTTTTTTTTGGAGTGGCCAAGGAGTACTTGGACTGCAGGAAGTTGGCTTATGAACCAGGAACTACTGAGGATTGTCGAGAACATTGCCAAGGACAAGAACATTGACAAGGAGTCGGTCTTCCGTGACCTGGAAGACGCGATGGTCTCTGCAGTCCGCAAGCACTTCGGCGACCATGATAGCCAGATCGTGGTCCGTATTGACCGCAAGACCGGCCAGATCCATGTCACCCGCAATGGCCAGCCTATAGATATCCGGCAGCTCGGTAGGATCCCCGCACAGACCGCCAAGCAGGTGATGATCCAGCGGATAAAGGCAGATGAGAGGGAGAGCATCTACGCTGAATACATCCAGAAGAAAGGACAGGTGGTCAGCGGGACTGCGGTGCGATATGAGTCTGGGGTCCTCCTGGTCAGCCTTGGCCAGTCAGTAGAAGGGATCATGCCCAAGAGCGAGCAGATTGCAGGGCAGACCCATAGGCCTGGTGAGAGGGTAAGATGCCTGATACTGGACGTAGTACAAGAGTCTGGCCAGGTAAAGATCATCCTTTCTAGGACCCATCCGGACTTCATCAGGGGTCTGTTCGAGTCTGAGGTACCGGAGATCGCTGAGGGCGTGATAGAGATAAAGGCCCTGGCAAGGGAGGCTGGTTATAGGACCAAGGTGGCCGTGGCATCCTTGGATGAGCGTGTCGATCCAGTGGGGGCCTGTGTGGGGCTGCGTGGCAGCAGGATCAAGAACATAGTGGATGAGCTTGGCGGCGAGAAGATAGACATCGTCAGGTGGAGCGAGTCCTCCCAGGTCCTTGTATCCAATGCACTTATGCCAGCAAAGGTCAGTGAGATCGCACTGTGCCTTGAGCTCGGCAAGGCCACCGTGGTGGTCACTGAGGACCAACTGAGCCTTGCCATAGGCAAGCACGGCCAGAATGTACGCCTGGCAGCGAGGCTCAGCGGCTGGGATATCGAGATCCTTACCCCTGACGAGTACAACCAGGCAGTAGACCTATTGACCAACGTGGTCACCTCCATAGAGGGTACACAGGAGATCCTGGTAGACAAGCTTCTTGCCCTAGGTATCGTCTCTGTGGCTGACCTTGCAGATGTGGGTGTGCAGCCCCTTGTAGATGAGCTGAAGTTGGATAGCAGCTTGGCCGAGCGGCTGGTGGCTGCGGCCGCCGATCAGGCGAGGTTGCTAGAAGAGAAGGCAAGACAGCAGAAGGATAAGGAAAGGATGACCGACCAGGCCGCTGCTGAGCAAGGTAGTGTTGGGGCCTGACATAGGAGAAAGAGGTGGCAAGAACTAGAGTCCATATCTTGGCAAAGGAACTGGGGGTCAAGAGCTCTGCCATCATCAAGAAGTGTCGCGATGAGGGCATAGAGATAAAGAACCACATGAGCGTGATCTCTGCGGGTCTGGCCGCAACCATACGTGAGTGGTTCAGTGAGGCAGAGAATGTCACTACTGTGGAGACTGGCCAGAAGGTGGATCTGGAGAAGGCCAGGGTCAGGCCCAAGAAACCAAAGGAGCAGGTACCTGAGGAGGGGCCTACAGGGCCGCAGGTCCAGCCAACTGCTACAGAAGAGATAGTCGAGGAACCCCAGGTAGCTGAGGTGCCCCCGAGCCAGCCAGTGGTCACCGAGGCACCTGCCCAGGTCCAGGAAGTGCTACAACCAGCCGCCTTGGCACCTGAACCTCAGGTTGCAAGTGTTGAACCTCCTCCACCTCCCCCCCCACCGCCTGAGCCCATCAAGCCAGCAGGGCCCATGCTCGAGAGACCCAGTCCTGCCAAGCTCCAAGGCCCGACGGTGGTCCGGGTTGAGCCCCCTGAACCTATCAGGCCTTTCAGGCCCAGACCTAGGCCGACCCGGAATGTGGTCGTTACCCAGCCGCTGGTCCCAAGTGGTTTGCTGGATGCAAAGGCCAAAAAAGCAGTGCCAAAGAAGGTAAAAGGACGCGTCGATGACGCGGTTGGACCAGAAGATGACGGCGCTACTGTCGTAAAGAGCAAGCTCAAATGGAGGCAAAGAGACCTTGAGGAGAGGCAGGCGCGGCTGGAGGCCATAGGTGGTGAAGGGTTGCGGATTAGGCCTAGTCGTAAGATACAGACAAAGGCCGCCCAACCTGCCCAGCCGTCTCAACCTAGGCCTAAGAAGGTCAGTACGGCTGAGCCCATTGTGGTAAAGGACCTGGCAGCAGCCCTTGGGGTAAAGGTCAGCGACGTGATTAGCAAGCTGCTGGAGTTGGGCACCATGGCTACGGCAAATCAGGTCGTCTCCAAGGAGGTGGCTGAGCTGCTTGCCCTGGCCTTTGAGATGGAACTGGTTGTAGAAAGACCCAAGAGCATACTGGACCAGATAAGGGAGGAGTTTGACAATCGGCCTAGGA
>JARYLO010000087.1 GCA_029907605.1 Sedimentisphaerales bacterium | reverse complement strand
CATCCCAAGGACATTGCATATGGCCATGCTTGGGCTGCGAGACATAAGCTGCCTCTCGACCCCTCCTCTGGACCGCAAGAGTATCGTCACGACCGTAGCTAGGTACAACGATCAGTTGATCAGCCAGGCGATCGTGAACGAATTGAGCAGGGGCGGGCAGGTCTTCTATCTGCACAACAGGGTAAAGACCATCCAAAGGTGTGCGGCCCATATCTGTAAGCTCCTGGCAGATACCAACGCAAGGGTGGCGGTTGCCCATGGCCAGATGGGCAAGCTAGAACTGGAGCAGACCATGATCGACTTTGTGGAAGGCAAGGTGGATGTGCTTGTATGTACCACGATCATTGAGTCTGGCCTGGATATACCCAACGCCAACACGATCATCATAGAGGATGCAGATCGCTTTGGTCTGGCAGAGCTCCATCAGCTCCGCGGCAGGGTGGGGAGGTATTGGCGGAGGGCATATGCATACCTGCTCCTGCCGCAGTCAAGGCCGGTCCTGCCTACTGCTGCAAAGAGACTAAAGGCCATAGAGGAGTACTCGCAGCTTGGCGCTGGCTTCAAGATCGCCCTGAGAGATCTTGAGATCCGCGGTGCAGGCAACATCCTAGGCCCAGAGCAATCGGGTCACATCCAGGCGGTCGGCTATCACATGTATTGCCAACTACTGGCCGATGCGGTCCGAAGACTACGCAACGAGCCTACAAGGACTGTGCAAAGGGCTGCAGTAGACCTGGGATTTGCTGTATCCATACCCAAGTCCTACATTGCATCTGAGCGGCTGAGGATGGAGGTATACAGGAGGATAGCCCAGGCGGCCTGCAAGGCGGATCTGGATCAACTGGCACAGGAACTCCGAGATATCTATGGGCCGATACCTGCAGAGGTAGACCTGTTCCTACAGTTGGCGCAACTGCGTTTGGATGCAGGGGCCTGTGGCCTGGAGTCTATAAGGTTATCTGATAGCAGGCTCATCTTCTCATTCGCCAGCCCAAATCCCGATAAGGCAGGCCGGCTCTTTGCAAAGGTCAAGGGCACGGTCAGGATACCGGATCCTAAGACGGTCATACTGGAGCTGCCTGAGAACTACTGCCAGGCCCCCACCTTGTTGGCTGTGCTGAGGAGGATCCTCAAACCAACCGTATCTGCCAATACCGTGCAGACCGTCCCTAAGACCTGAGATCATGGCCACAGGGTGCAGGTCAGCCACTGTCTGGCAAGCAAGGCAAAATCCTGCCATCTGACCATGCCATCGCTATCTAGATCGAGGGCAGGTTGCGGCGGAAGGCGTATCGTCCCAGTGCCATCTGATGCAAGATATGCGACCTCCTCTTCGCTGAGGCCATAATCGTATATCTGCAGTTCATCTATATAGCCATCATAATGTCCAAGCCAACCATTGCCTATGTCGAGGTATTGGATCTGGGGTGCATCTTGTGGTGTGCCGTCGATCGTGGATAGGACCCTGCCATTGAGTAGCACACTCATCCTGCCGGTCCTGAAGTCCTTGGTGAAGGCCCAGTGATTCCACCGCCCCAGATACTGCCATGTGCCGTCATGCGGTCTATAAATGGTGTTGGCAGTACTCATCGGCCTGCCGCAGCTCCACTGGTAGTAGCCGGGTCTATCCCAACAACCTATGGTGATCATGATTGCAGGGTCCGTCAGGCCGTACTGGAAGTCAGAACAGACCAGTGTACTGACATAATGGGTCGAGTCCCTGGCTTGTTGCCAGAATGCGATCGTCAGTCCCTTCTGGACATCCGAGAACAACCTTCCTGCGTTTGGGATACGGACCCGATCCTCCACCTTCCAGTCGGATGCAAATATACCGGTCGCCAAGGCCAGGCCCTTCTTTCCGGCCACAAAATAGGTATTCCCCAGCAACTCCCCATCAGCCGACCCTATACTGTCATTGGCATTGCCCTCAAACTGGTACCAAGCTATAGGGCTATTGGGCTCTCTTATAGGGACGCGACTTACCCCGCCTGCAAGCCAACCGTGGCTCCAGATTGCCAGATCCCGATGGTCTACCTGGCAGTTGCAGTCTAGGTCGGCCTTCAGGCAGGAGATCCTGTCGCAGGCGTTGATGGTCAAGATGATCTGATCCACGTACATCCACCCCTCTACAGGCCAGGCAGGTTCGCCGGCCTTGCCCCATACCCCTATGGCCATGGAGCTTACATGGGACAGGTCTATGCCTTTGAACTCATCTAGAGGGATCCTCCAGACCCGCCAATTGGCATCTAGCAGGACATATGGGTCCATAGTGTAATACAAAGTGGCTGTATTGTGTCCGTCACCAATCCTTATAAACAGCCTTGCCATCTGAGGGTTGCCCTGCTGGCCCTTTATGGCCAGGACCAGATATCTTGCACCCATACTAGCCCAATCGATGGCAGGTTCGAAGGTGCGTACCAGGCTGCTGTGGATCTCGTAGTACACCTTGAAGTGGATAATTAATGACTGGCATCCGCTATAGGATGGAAGTGGCCACTGTGAAGGAACGCTGTACTCCGCAAACCAGCTATCTGGATCTGGCCGCCAGTTTGTGGTCCGCGGCGTCTCGAAGTTGTCTAAGATATAGGTCGAGCTAGTTGTGAATGACCATACAGGTCCAGTGTAGACCGTTTGAGGTTCATCCTTGTCCACCTGGTCTACTCGCCAGTAGTATCTTTGGCCCAGTTGGAGTGTACCAGGCTGAAAGGACTGTGCCTGGGCAGGGAGGGTTGCAATAGGGCCAGCATGCTTCAGTGCATCTAGATCCCTTGCCAGGTAAAGGATATGTTGGCCTGTGCGTATCCCGGCCTGCCAAGAGAGGCTGATTGTCGGATCCACGCCAGTAGCGTTGTCAGGCGGATTGGGGCATGAGGCCTGATCGATCGCTGGATGTACAACCCTTGCCTTTATCGTACCTACATCGAATCCCGGTGAGGCTCCGCCCAGGCCTAAGGACACGATCCTGATTGCATTGGGCTTAAATGGCAGGTCTATGCCTGCCAATTCCATCTCGATAAACGAGCTTTCTGGCCCCCCAACGTCCTGTGCGCGTGCGATCCCTATTGGATAAGGCCAGTGTTTGATGTCGGTCAGGCATATCAATGCATACTCTCCCATCTTGCCGTGTTCGGTGATCAGGATATCAGGGCCTGGTCCATCTGCTATATGGCCACTGTATCCAAGCTCTATCCAATGATCGGTCGGCATCGTGACCCCAGACTTCTCGGACGGTGGCTGGCCTAGAAGCCACCCGAAGGGGTCCACAGGTACGGGCATCCCATTACGCACGTAGGTCCCATCTAGATCCATGCCAGTCCAACAGGTTCCATCAGGATTGGATAGTGCCGTAATCTGCACTGGAAATGACAGATCTGGGTATGCTGAAAGGCCTTGGGCCAGCCCTATACTGGCCACGGTCTGTATCAGGATGGCTGCGACTGCCTCCACCGGTTATGGCTCCTTGTGCTTAGGTATAGTTATTTTATCGCACATCCAGGCGCATTCAAAGCCAGATTGCAAAGAAAAGGATCTTCTTTATTGACAGCGCCATCCTGCCGAGATAATATATTGGCACATGAAGCTAGGGCTGTTTATCAACGGCAATGGTGGTTTCTGGTGGTGGCCTGGCGGCTGAGCCGGTAGGCCATAGGTCCGTATTGCCGGGCCTATGTGAACAGGATAGGCGGCCTGCCGGTTCAAAAGGCAGGCCGCCTTTTTTGTTTGTTCTAGAGAGGACAGATATGGAAGACTACAGATCTGTCATAAAGGGTGCTGCTAGGGGCCAGATCATCCCTATCGTCAAACAGATCGATATCGAAGACCCGGTGGATCTATTTGCCAAGATAAGTGACTACGGCCGTGCCCAGTATTGCTGTCTTTTGGAGTCAAAGGAGTATCTGGCTGGGACAACTGCACTTAGCTTCGGTACTGCCAGACCCTCACTCTATCTGACAGGCACAGGGGACACCTTCCAGATCAAGGCGCTAGGTCCAACCGGAAGGAGGCTTCTGAGGTACCTAGGTTCTGATCGCCGCAGGTTCGCGTTCTGCCAGCATGTGGAGTTTGGCCAGGAGGCCATCACAGGCAAGATAAGACGGACACACCAGATAGTGGATGAGCACTCCAGACTTACCACAACCAATCAGATGGATGTCCTGAGGGCGGTGGCCTTTGCCTTCAGATTGGCCAGCAAACCCTTCAGGGTCACCTGTGGCCTGCTTGGTGCAATAAGCTATGACTTCATAGATCAGTTCGAGGTGTTGCCGCCGAACCAGTTGGACATCCTCTGCAATCCCGACTATGAGTTGTACTTTGCTGACAATATCTTCCTAGTGGATCACCAGGCAAGGCAGGGCTATGTGATTGTCAATGTGATAGTCACAGACGAGGATCGTGATCAGGCGATCCGTGAGGCCAAGGAGTGCTTTGATTTCTATGCCAACATGGCCAGGTTCGACCCACCGCGCCCCTCGGCCTATTCAAGTCCCATGGCCGAGTCTGGCACGGATACGGACCAAGCTCATTTCGAACAGATGGTAATGAAGGCAAAGCAACACATCCTTGATGGGGACATATTCCAGGTCGTGCTCAGCAGGACCTTGATAGAGCCGTGCCCCGACGAACCCTTGGATGTGTATAAACGACTGAGGTTGCTCAATCCCTCTCCATATATGTTCTATATCAAGACCCCGAATACCATCCTGTTGGGCTCTAGCCCAGAACTGAACCTGAGGGTAAGTGGATACGACCCCAGGGTTGTCGAGATCAGGCCTATCGCTGGCACAAAGCCTCGAGGAAAGATAGGCACAGCCATAGATCCTGACACGGACGTCCGCTATGAGGCAGAGCTGAAGATCGATCGCAAGGAGCTGGCAGAACATATGATGTTGGTGGACCTGGCAAGGAATGACATCGCCAGGGTCTCTGAACCAGGTACCCGCGTGGTAACAGAATTGCTGACCGTTGAGAAGTACGAATCGGTCCAGCACCTGGTCAGTAATATCAAGGGCAACCTGGCCAGGCACTTGGATGCACTGAGTGCATACCTGGCCACCATGAACATGGGTACGTTGACAGGGGCCCCCAAGATTGAGGCCATGAAGATCATAAGGCAGCTGGAAAGGACCAAGCGAGGTTACTATGGCGGGGCAGTGATGTACTTGACGGTGGATGGTCAGTTCGATAGCTGCATCACGATCAGGTCCATACAGGTCAAGGACCATACTGCCTACATCCGTGTAGGGGCTGGCATCGTGCACGACAGCGTACCAAAGACCGAGTTTGAGGAGACACAGCACAAGACAGGCTCTTGTCTGAGGGCCCTGCAGACTCGCCAGTAAAAGGGGTAGTCATGAAGACGGTACTATTTATCGACAATTTCGACTCTTTCACTTACAATCTGGTAGATGACTTCTGCAAACGCGGGTGTCTGACAAAGGTGTACAGGTCCTCTATAGAACTCGAAGAGCTCAAGCAGATCGCAGATCAGATCAAACCAGACCTATTGGTCATCTCCCCAGGCCCTGGGACCCCAAGGTCTGCTGGGGTATCGATGGCTGCGGTAGAATACTTCAAGGGTAGGCTTCCCATCTTCGGGGTTTGTCTCGGCCATCAGGTGATCGTTGAATGCTTTGGTGGCAAGGTAGGTCATGCCCCTGAGCCGGTTCATGGGAAGCCCTCAAGGATCACCCATACGGGAAGGGGGATATTTGCAGGCATCGAGAATCCCATGCAGGTAGGTAGGTATCACAGCCTAGTGGCCACCAAGATCCCCGATTGCCTTGAGGTCACAGCAGAGTTCGAGGGATTGGTCATGGCAGTTGAACACAAACAATACCCCATCCTTGGTGTCCAGTTCCATCCAGAAAGTATACTGACACCTGCTGGTGGCAGGCTCATAGAGAATCTATTGGCCCTGGAACCTGTCAAGGGGCATGATTAGCGAGGTCTACCATGGCAACGATAACAGAATACCTGAAGATAGTTCTTGATGGGAGGGATCTTGGTTTCGATGAGGCTAGGTCCTTGTTGGACCTGATCTTCGAAGGCCAGGTCCCTGAGGTGCAGATTGCCGCACTATTGACCGCGATGAGGATCAAGAGGCCGACTGCAGATGAGATCGCAGGTCTGGCAAGCTCACTGCGTGCACATGCAATCCGTGTGGATACCGGCCTTTCAGACCTGGTAGACACCTGCGGCACAGGCGGTGGCCTTGTAAAGACCTGCAATGTCTCCACTGCTGCCGCCATAGTGGCTGCAGGGGCAGGGGTACATGTGGCCAAGCATGGAAACAGGGGCATCACCAGCAATTGTGGTTCTGCAGATGTACTGGAGGCATTGGGTGTAAGGCTGGACCCAAAGCCGCAGGTGGTGGCAAGGTGTATCAGGCAGGCGGGGATGGGTTTTATGTTTGCCCCCTTGTACCATCCGGCCATGCGGTTTGTACAGCCGGTCAGAAAGGCCTTGGGCTTCAGGACCATCTTTAACATACTTGGCCCCCTCGCAAACCCTGCTTTGGCAAATCGCCAGGTAGTCGGGGTGGCGGAGGAATCCCTGGTAGAACCAGTTGCCCAGGCGTTGCTAAGGCTTGGTGCGACAAGGGCCATGGTTGTGCATGGCCAGGGTCTGGACGAGATCACGATCACTGGGCCAACCATGGTGGTCGAGGTGAGGAATGGTGGCCTATCCCAGTATCAGATAGATCCCAGGCGACTGGGTCTAGCCAGTGCCAGCCTCGATCAACTCCATGTGGATGGACCTGGACATAGCGCTGAGGTGATTCGGCAGATCCTCTCTGGCCGACAGTCTGGTCCGAAGAAGGACATAGTATTGCTCAATGCTGGTGCTGCGATCATGGTCTCCGGTCTGGCCGATACTCTGGAAGGCGGGCTATCCATGGCCGAGAGGGCGATCAATGACGGCAGGGCTCTTTATTGCCTAGAACAGCTTGTTGCTATATCCAATAGTCTGCAGTAGGTGCAGGTAATCGATAGATGCTTGTCACGAAGGTCAAGATCTGCGGTATCACCAACTACGAGGATGCGGTTGCTTCGGTAGACTGCGGGGCCGATATCATTGGTTTCAACTTCTATCCCAAGAGCCCGCGCTACATACCTGTTGAAAAGGCGATAGAGATTGCAAGGTCCTTGCCAGGTTTTGTGGAACTGGCAGGTGTCTTTGTCAACAGCACCCTTGACCAGATCAGGCAGATTGCGCATGATTGCTACCTTGATTGGGTGCAGCTCCATGGGGATGAGGGGCCGGAGTTCTGCAGGTCGGTGGCCGCGGATAGCGTCAAGGTCATAAAGGCCATAAGGATCAAGGATAAGGCTGACCTTTCTTCTATGGACCAGTACCTGGCCGATGCCATCCTTCTGGATTCCTATAGTCCTGAGAGCTATGGCGGCACCGGCAAGGCATTTGACTGGAGCATATTGGATAGGATAGAGAGGAGGATCTTCTTGGCAGGTGGCATAAACCCAGACAATGCACCTGTTGCCGTTGCCTTGGGCGTCTATGGTATCGATGTATGCAGTGGTGTGGAGGCATATCCTGGCAAGAAGGATCCTGCCAAGCTGAAGGCATTGTTTGAGGCTATATCGCAGGTCAGGGGCTGAGAAGGGGCCTTACATGAAGGAAAAAGGTAGGTTCGGACAGTACGGTGGGTTCTATGTGCCAGAGGTCTTGATCCCGGCATTGGAGCAGCTAGAGGATGCATTCTTTAGGTTCGGTTTGGACCAAGGATTTGCATCCGAGCTGGAAGATCTATTGTCGCATTATGCAGGTAGGCCCACGCCGCTATATTACAGCCGCGGATTGAGCCAGTTGGTTGGCTGCACGGTCCTGCTCAAGAGGGAGGACCTATTGCATGGCGGTGCGCACAAGATCAACAATGCACTTGGCCAGGCCCTATTGGCCAAGTACATGGGAAAAGGCAAGCTGATTGCAGAGACAGGTGCAGGTCAACATGGCCTTGCCACCGCCACGGTAGGTGCGTTGTTGGGCATGGAGGTCAAGATATTCATGGGCACCACCGATATCGGGCGACAGCGCCCCAATGTCTTGAAGATGAGGCTGCTTGGGGCAGAGGTCATACCTGTCACTGGTGCCAGCGGCACGCTAAAGGACGCCATAAATGAGGCACTCAGATACTGGACCGCAAATGTCAAGGATACATTCTATCTATTTGGTACTGCCGCTGGTCCCCATCCATACCCAAAGATTGTCCGGCACTTCCAATCCGTCATAGGTCGTGAGGCCAAATGCCAATGCCTGGACATGTTCGGCAGGCTCCCTGATGTGGTGGTGGCCTGTGTTGGCGGGGGCTCGAATGCCATAGGCATATTTGGTGCATTCATGGACCATCCACAGGTCAGGCTGGTCGGCGTAGAGGCGGGGGGATTAGGCCTTGACAGCGGTATGCATGCAGCCACGTTGGAGAAGGGCAAGGTGGGCGTACTGCACGGTGCAAGGTCGTATGTCCTGCAGGATGAACACGGACAGATCATCGAATCCCACTCGGTCAGTGCTGGCCTCGACTACCCTGGTGTAGGCCCAGAGCATAGCTACCTAAAGGATACAGGCCGGGCAGAATATGTCAGTGCCACCGATGAGGAGGTCTTGGATGCATTCTTGTTTATGACCCGCAGGGAGGGGATATTGCCTGCATTCGAAAGTGCACATGCGATTGCATGGGTGATGAGTCAGGCAGGTAGGTTTGAGAAAGGGCAGTTGGTATTGATAAACCTCAGCGGCAGGGGTGATAAGGACGTAGAGTCCTTCATCAGACAAAGGCCGCAGGTGGTGGGTGCAGATCTGAAGGATTCCGAGCACAAGGGACTTTAGGGGCAAGGCAGATGTCCAGCTATAAGCAGGTATTCTTGTCGGGCAAGGTAGCCCTTATACCATTCTTCGTTCTAGGTGACCCGGATGAACAGACATGCCTGGAGATAATAGGGGCAGCTATAGATGCCGGTGCAGATATCCTGGAACTTGGGATCCCATTTAGCGATCCCATTGCTGATGGTCCTACCATACAGAAGGCAGATATCAGGGCACTGAGGGCTGGAATGACCCCTCAGAAGGCCCTGACACTGATCAGCAGGATCGAGGAGAGGTGGGATATACCCATCGGGCTTCTGGTCTACTACAACCTGGTCTGGCACTTCGGGCCAGAGGCGTTTTACAAACAGGCTGCCAAGGCAGGCGTAAATAGCGTCCTGATTGCAGACCTGAGTATCGATGATGCGGACGAGGTCTATCCACTTGCCAGGTCGGCAGGACTCGATACGGTCTTCATGGTCAGCCCAAACTCTTCTGACGAACGGATCAGGTTGGTCGCTCAAAAGACCACTGGTTTTATCTACGCGGTCTCAGTGCTGGGGGTGACAGGCGCAAGGGATACATTGTCACAGTCGGCCATAGATATCATCACAAGGACGAAGAGGGTCACCACCGTGCCAGTCTGCCTGGGCTTTGGCATCAGTAGGCCAGAACATGCAGCTGCAGCGGCTGCAGTAGGGGCTGACGGCGTGATTGTAGGGTCCAAGCTGGTAGGCCTTGTTGAGCAGAACCTCTCAGACAAAGGCCAGATCGTCCGATCTGTTCGGCAATTGATCTTGCAATTCAGAAGCGCCCTATAACCTCCGGTGAACCTTCGTTATAGGCCGAGACTGTAGGTTCGCCTCCGTCCTATATAGCAATAGCAGGTCAAGGTGCACCCCCTTATTGCCGATGATCCGTGCAGGAGGCAGACAGTCTGTGCAAGTGGTAGGTCCTTTAGATACGTTGACGATAGCCAGGCTTGCAAGGTGGATCCTTACGGCAGTTGCCGTAGTGGTCTGGACGTGGGCTGCGCTTGTATTTGTCGGTAGGCCTGGCCCGAGCCGCGCAGATGGTTCTGTGGATGGCCAGTCTGTTTCTGGCCTGAGACCTTCATCTGAGCCTGCTTCCCTGCAGGAGGTCAACTATGCGGCAATACGCCAGGCCGATCTACTGGGTCTACCAGACGCATCTTTGCCTGCCGAATCCCAGACCTCCAGGGCCACTGTACCTGACCTGTCTATCGAAGCGCGGTTGGGTGCGGTGTTGGTCGGGACCATTGCTGGTGAACCTTGCATGGCCAGGGCCATCTTTAGGGGCCAGCAAGACAAGGCCATAAAGGTCTGTAGGGTCGGCCAGTTGATAGGGCCTGCCAAGATAGAGGCCGTTGCTCGGGACAAGGTGATCGTCAATCTGGATGGCAACATTCAGGTTATAAGGCGATCGGGATCATCTGTGCCTGCCAGGCCAGGGCCACTGGTCGATCCAGATACAGATCAGGGGCACTTATCCCAGATCGATAGGTTTGGCGAGCTGATCAGCCGGGTCCTTGAAAAGGCCAGGATCTCACAGGTCAGCTTGCCAGAAGGAGGTCAGGGGCTTTGCATCGAGGGCCTGGATCAGGTCCCTGAGTTATCTGCCCTTGGGGTTCATGCAGGTGATGTGATCGTATCGGTCAATGGTCAAGAGGTACCCAACCTGCAAAAGGCCTTTCAGGTCCTGCGAAAGGCCAGGTCTGGATCAGGTATGGAGCTGGAGGTCCTCAGGGATGGCCAACTGAAGCGATTATCCTTTGGACTTGGGGTGGGGCGATGAGATGCTATTGTAAGCAACTGGGGCAAAGGCGGTCGCACAAGAACCTTTGGCAACTGGGAATGGGCCTGGCCTTCATTCTTCTGGTTATGCCCTCAACGCCTCTATCAGGCCAGGACTCCATCAACATAGACTTTGACCAGGTGGATATCAGGACGGTCATAAAGACGATAGGGGAGCTGACAGGTACCAACTTCGTTGTAGATGAGAAGGTCTCTGGCAACGTGACGGTCGTCTCGCCAAGACCTGTGCCTTTGTCGGATGTATACAGGCTGTTGGAATCGATACTGGAGGTGCATGGGCTTGCGGCAGTACCTGCAGGTAACGTAGTCAAGGTGGTGCCCAAGAATCAGGCGGTAAGACAAAGACTACCTGTGAGGGTCGGGTCCGACCCGAATCAGATACCCTTGGATGATTCCCTAGTCACGCAGATCATCCCCCTGCGGTATGCGAAGGCTGCCGAACTGGCTGTGGCCCTGCAGTCGTTGCTTTCTCAGGACGGAAAGATCATTGGCTATGGAAAGGGCAATGCCCTGTTGGTGACCGATACGTCTGCACGGATCCACTATATTGCCACTGTTGTCTCGATGCTAGACACAGAACAGGCCGCAGAGCAGGCCAAGGTCTTTTCCTTGAGATATGCAGACCCACAGACGCTGGCAGAGCTCATATCCAGGATCATGCAGAGGTCATCTGGTACCTCTGCAAGGTCGTCCTCAACGACAGATGCAGAGCTGCGGATACTGCCGGACACCAGGACCAATAGCCTGGCAGTGATTGGCACTGGGGCCGACCTACAGGTCGTCTCGCAGTTGGTAGAGCAGTTCGATGTGCCTAGGCCTGAGGGGATGGAGCAGTTGCATGTGGTTTATCTGAAGAATGCCACGGCCAAGGAGGTCGCCAAATCCCTGACCGCTGCACTTTCGGGCCTGAGGATAACAACGAACGACTCCAAGGAAGCTGTACAGGTCACCGCGGACGAGGGTACCAATTCATTGATCATAGCTGCAGATAGTCAGCAACTCCCAAGCGTCTTGAAGATAGTAGAGATGTTGGATGTGGTCCAAGAGCAGGTATTGGTCGAGATGCTGATCGTGGAGGTCAGCCAGGAGAGACTGGATGCCCTTGGCATAGACTGGGCCACCATGGATGATCCGGTCAGTGGGGGCGTGAGGGGTTTTGGCGCAACCAACCTCGGGCCCAGGGTGGAGTTCCTCAGCGGAGACCT
>JARYLO010000086.1 GCA_029907605.1 Sedimentisphaerales bacterium | reverse complement strand
GATTACGTCGGATGCAGGCTGCAAGACGGTCCTTGCGCATGGCAGGACACCTGGGGTCATAGAGAAGATCCTGGCAGGCCAGCCCATAGGCACATTGTTCCTGCCTCGCCGCAGGTTGACCAATCGCCAAAGATGGATCCTCAACAGCATCCCCGCAGGCACCATAAGGATAGACCAGGGTGCGATGAGGGCCATAAGGAACAACAAGAGCCTTCTGCCGAGCGGTGTACTTGCGGTCGAAGGTACATTCGAGGCAGGACAGGTGGTCTGGCTGAATGACACGGCAAAGGCGGTCACCAATCTCAGCAGCGCGGAGCTGAGGGCCCTTGCAGGCAAGCACTCAAGTGAGGTCCGCCGCATGCTCGGCAACGATAGGCGTGATGTAGTTGCCATCCCGGAGGACATCGTGTTCATCGAGACATGATGGCTGGCTGGACATCCTCTCCATGATCCCACAGGGGGGCAGATACAGACTAGATCGCTGTTTCTCCTTAATTACTGTCCCAAGACCGGCCTTGCCAAGCTGGCATCGATGCCAAGGACCAAACAAGTGGCCGGTTGGATCCCTCAGGGTGAAAGGTCTTCCAGGAAGGAAAGGATAGGAAATGCAGGATTGTAATGTCTTTGCAGGAACAGAGGCTCACCCATATCGAATAGCCTTTGTACCAATCTATCTGCTACGGGTATGACCATGCGTTCATATTCACACAACACAGGGGGCACTGATGTCAGCGCGCCTGTGGTCTGTAGGTTCAGACAACCGCACTTGTTGTGGCCTCTGAACCTTAAGGCGCACGTCCTGCATGTGGGCTTTTCCTGTTCGTTTAGCTGGTAGATCTCCTCCTGCCTGGCAGTGTCGATCCCGCAGTCCACATTGCCGATACAGTATTGTGACCTACTGACAAACTGGACGCATGGGTAAAGGTTTCCATCGGGACTTACAGAGATCTGACGCATGCCGCATCTGCACGATACCCCCTGCCAGGGAATATATGAGATGCAATCCGCTTATCGAATGGAGAGAAATAGAACTTCCTTCCAGAGCAATAGTTCTCTTTGTGCCATTCTGCAAGCTCAAGCAGTTGGCTTCTCAATTGGGCCAGTGTTTTATCGGTCCAAGGTCCTGCGTAGTTTAGTGAGGCGATAAGGTACTTGACACCTTCTGATTGGAGCCACATGACGGATTCGGCAAGGTATCCTACGGTCTCAGGGTTGATGGTCATCATGATAGGGGCGTATGGCTGATAGGCAAGGAGGATCCACAGCGCGTCTAGGACCTGGTCAAACGTGCCGCTGCCATCTGGCCAGCGCCTGTTACGATCGTGCACCTGCCTTATCCCATCGCAGCTTAAGGCGATATGCAACCTGTGTGCGTTCGCCAACCGGCAGAATCCCTCATCCAGGAGAGTCCCACTTGTGGTCACCTTGTAATGGAATACATTAGGCGATACCGACTCACACCAGTCTATAACCTGCCAGATCAGGTCCTTGCACAGTAAGGGCTCTCCGCCAAAGAAGATTATCCCGCAGTTTGTCTTGCCTGCCAGCAGTGCAATCGCCTTGCAGGCGGTCTGTAGGCTTATATCCTGTGTGCCTGGCCTCGCATAACAATAGGAGCACACCAGGTTACACCTATCTGTGAGGTTCAGTGTCAGATGCATCTTTGGGCTGATCTGCAGGTGGAATGATACCCTGCTGCCTGAGGAATCCGATCAGGTGTTGGACCTGTCTGAGCAGTTTTGCCCGGGCCCGCTGTGTGGGACTTGACTCATGGTCGCCCTGCCTATCAAACTGGGCATGTATGACAAAACTTGCCAGTTCCCGATCCAAGCCAGTGACATCCGGCCCTACCATGGCATGCCTGCCTGCAAGTGGGTCAAAGAGTATCCCTATCACCACTGGCTCGCCGGTCTGTCTTTTCATAAAGGCCTCACAGACCTTCCTGGCCAGGGAGGGAAAGTCATAGGAATAGGCCGTGCTAAGGCTCCTACCTTCCCATTGCTCATGGTCCCTGGGCGAGAGATACTCGATGTATACTCGCCGCCCCTTGTCGGCCAGGTCAAATAGGTACGTACCTGGAGCCAATTGGGGCTTTCGGCCATTTGGCCAGTCATCTGTTACCACCTTCTTAGCGAACGTGGCAGAAACACCAACACTGGCCAGTGACGATGTTGGCCTTGGGTCACTATTCGACGAACGCAATCCTGGGCCTTGCTGACGGCTAGGACACCAGACCCCATCGAGCCCTACCGCGTGCTCCAGATTCAACCCAGCGGCAGAAAGCTCGCGATAGATCAACTCTATGGCCTCTGCCTCGGACATGATTACGGGTGGACTGACCGCAATACAACCAAAGGAACCCCTTCCGTCATTGAGCATGGCCTCCTCAAGGGATGGCGCTACGGTCGTGGACACCTGTTGGATGACCTGCGAGGACCGTTGGGTGCCCTCCTGTCGGGATGCATCGATTGCATTGTCTTGCACCACAGGTACAGGCCCATCCATTGACTGGGCAGGTTGTTCCGAAAGGAGTAGACCCTTTATCAATAAGGCGGCACCTATGAATCTGGATAACACCCCTCGGCCCTCCCAGTTCCTAGGGACCCGCGCAAATAGTTGCCCAGATGCCACTGCCTGCTGGTATGTCAGATATCTAGGACACTTATATCTCTTTACCGGTCTGACCTTCATTGGTTTGCCCTTTCACACCATAGAACCTGATGACCATTTGTTCGCAAGCGGGCATGTCTCCCTCCACCGCATAAGAGATGGCCTTCCGAAACTCCTGCAGTATCTCGCTGGTAGAGCTGCGGATCACCCCGATCCGCGCCTGATCGAGTCTCCAGACCGCAGAGGCGTACAGGCCCGGCCCAGCGATAAAGCCTGCCACACCTGCAAGTCCTTCTGTCTTCTCTGCAGGTCCGACCGTGACAGAACATCCACTGAACCTAGCCCTCCTGATAATGGTAATGTAGATCCGCCTGCCGGCATTGGCCTGCTGCTGGCAGATTGCCCTAAGCTGCTCGATCAAAGACATGCTGAGGGTATGACCATGTAGCTGGATTACGCGATCGAGTCCTGGCGAGTTGACATCTACAGCCGTAATGGTGTTTGCAAGCTGCCTTAGCCTAGAGTTTAGGTTTGGGTGCGCTTTCAGGAACGCAGGGAAGAGATACATCTGCCGATAGTCCAGACCTGAAAAAACATCCACGGCCTGCTGCCGGTCGATTACAGACCCGAACCTGGCCTGCAGGTCGCAGACCTCTGCCTCGGTCAACGGGCATTCTTGAGGCAATGGCGGGATCTGGCCTTCGGGAACGCCATCCAGCCGCAATTTTGCCCGCCTTAGGAAGAATTGCCTGGCCGTGTCTCCATAATCGTTGACGGCCCCAATAGTTGCATGGTAATTGTGGCCAGTAAACAATCATTCATATGCCTCAAGGAATCTATCCCTGACCTGGAAAAGGCCCTCCTCAGTGCAAGGCCTTGTGTCCTCAAACAGACACTCCCACTGTTGCCGGAACGCCCTTGGGTCTGCTGCCAATGGGCCTACGTACCTACCTGAAGGGCCGGATCCCAATTGCACCAGGACACCTGCAAACCTAGACCGTGCTGTCGGCCCTTCGGCACTCACGGCACGGCTGAGCAGAAGGCCAATGGCCTGATCTGTCTGCATGCCACGAAGGATCGTTATTGCCATCTCCATGTCCAGGTCGTCAGGGGCCCCTTTGCCTGATGATATCTGATCCAGTAGGGTATCTAGACTAAAAGGTACCCTTATCCTTTCGAGCCTACTTGCAAGGGCCTCCAGTCTGGGCCTGACATCAGATGCCTTACTAGGCCCTCGAATAGGAGATCCTGTCGAGCCATTGCCGTTGGCATCTGCACACCCCCTGATCCAGGCAACCACATCCTGCAATAGTGGACCTGCATCAGGCTGAATCGCGCAGTAACAGGCCGCCAACTGCACCTTTGTCCCTGCCTCTGTGACAGGCCAATCGAGATCCGCCGAGGAGGTGGCATGACCTGCCTTTAGATACTCCTCCAATCCAAGCAACCTACCGCTCCTGGCAAGCCCTAGAAGATATGCGATGACCGTGCTATTGGGCAGTCCTTCCTTGCTCCACAGATATGCAAGTGCAAGCCTGTCACTGCCTGCCTGCGCATAATCCTGATAGAACTGCCTGGCGATCGAAACGCCGGTGTCGGTCCGGCGAGTGCCGATCATTCTTGTGCTAGATGGGCCGGTCAGTCTCTTGGGCAACATCTCGATCAAGATCCGCTCAGCCACCTCGCCCCTCGTGGCAGGCCTACTGAGGCCATCAAAGGTCTGGAACCTTCCTGCTGCCATGCGTTCGAACATGGCCTGCCCTTGCAACGCCTCGACGCTGACTGCCGTCAGACCATCATCCTCAACCATCTCGATCAAGAGGGGCAGCACTGCCAGGCCCCTTGACCTTATCCGCAGGTCATTATCCTTGGCAATCTCCTGTTGCAAGGCCTTTGGCCAGGCATCTGGGACCAACCACAGGACCGAGTCCATCTGGTATGGATTGGACAGCCTGATGGCCTTGATATCGGCCAGAAGTGCTGCCAACTGGCGTCTCGGCCGACCTGTCAATGGTATGTCCAGACGCATCGTCCGAGCCTGCAACACGTGCCTGGACCAAAGAGAGCAACCTTCTGATCCCATCCCCATCAACCCAGGTATCAGGGTAGCGGACCTGGAGGGCCTGGATGGATTGTGCATATTCCTTCCAGTCATGACCTGTCAAGAACCTGGCATATGCAGCCCGGTATTCTGCAGTCGCCAGCACCGCCTTGCAGGCTCTAGTTAAGGCCCCTTGGGATACCTTGCTGCAAAGCAGGCCCCAGATCCGGTTGGCGTAGTAATCTGAACCTGTCAGGTAAAGTTGAACGGCGAATAGTCCTATCCTGCCAAGCACATCACTGGGGGGTTGTGTGACGTCGTTTAGGTAATGTATGACCATCCCGGCATCGGTCTTGGGGTCTGCTGGACCCCAGGTACCTCTAAACTGGAAGGCTCCCCTGATACTTGAGTCCTGCCGCTCCTTGCTTGCCCACATCACATCAAGCACCAGGGCCCCCGTCCGCAAGGAACCTACCTGAAACCGGCCTCCTGTCTGGGCCCACCTGCTGCCCTACCATCCAGGCATTTCCAGATAGGTCGTATCTGCCTGGTACCAAGGAAGGCAGCCAAACATTGGGTACCCCTAGTCTCGCATAACTGGCCGTTGAGACCTCTGGCGGCAAGAACCTCTTCAGGTCGGCCAGGACAAGAGATATATTCGGGTCCTCTGATTGCACTGGCAGCCAGGCCCAAAGGGCCAGTACCAACACCGGTAGGAAGAACTTGCCGTTGATAGATAGCTGCCTAGCCTCTCAAAGGCCCACCGTCATCTGTGGCCCGCTGACGATAAACAACTATCCTGATTTTATCTTGCCAACACGGCCAGGGATTGTCAACTCAAAGACAGTCTCTTAGCACCGATATAACTTGCCGATTTACACAAGGGGGCCTTCGGCTACAATTGCGGCCTATGACCACGACCGCGTAATGATAAAGGGCATATGCATGCCGGATACCGAAAGGATCGAGCAGGATCATCACCCGATAGTGTGCGTTCCTAAGAATCTTGGGATCCTACCACTACTATTGGTCCTATTTGTAGGCAGTGGTCTGGCAGCACTGATCTACGAGATCGTCTGGTTCCAGTTGCTGGAACTGGTGATCGGTTCTTCTGCAGTTTCACTCGGTGTGTTGTTGGGGACATATATGGGTGGGATGTGCCTTGGCAGTATCCTCTTGCCTAGGCTTATCCCTCCTCGATGGCAGCCGCTGCGTGTCTATGCCCTGTTGGAGCTGGGGATTGGGATCGCTGGGCTTGCAGTCCTGGTCGGGGTGCCATGGGTCGGAAGGCTCTATGTGACCTGGGTGGGCCATGGACTGCCTGGGATCCTGCTCCGTGGGACCGTTTGCGCAATGTGCCTGCTTTTGCCAACTGCATTTATGGGTGGGACCCTCCCGGCGATCGCAAGGGCGGTCGAGGCTACACCAAGAGGGGTCTGCTGGTTGGGATTCCTCTATGGCGGCAATATCGTAGGGGCGATGTTTGGCTGTCTACTGGCAGGGTTCTACCTATTGCGGGTCCACGATATGGCCACTGCCACGTATCTAGCAGCCGCAATCAATGCAGCAGTGGCCCTGATCGGCCTGGCAGTCTCTGCAGCCAAGGCTAGCTACCCCAATGCTGTCCCAAATCAAGATCGAGCGGTCTCAACACCAAAGGTACTATCCCCAGGGGCCTGGGCGGTATATGTGGTGATCGCACTATCCGGTATGACCGCCCTGGCCTCTGAGGTGATATGGACCAGGCTGCTATCGCTGCTGCTGGGGGCAACTGTCTATACCTTCTCCATCATATTGGCCGTGTTCCTGGCAGGTCTGGGGATAGGAAGCGCTCTGGGCGCTGCCATGGCCCGCAGTGCAAGGCCCAGGGTCGCATTGGGTGCATGCCAGCTACTGCTTGGAGGTGCAATTACCTGGGCTGCATATGCCATCTGCAGATCCTTGCCCAATTGGCCTGTAGACCCATCCCTTGCGAGTAACCCATGGTATGCCTTTCATCTGGATCTTATGCGTTGCGCATGGGCCGTGTTGCCTGCAGCCATGATTTGGGGGGCGAGCTTCCCATTGGCACTGGCCTCCATCGTCCACCCTGGACAGGATCCAGGCCGTATGGTTGGGGGCGTGTATGCAGCCAATACGATCGGGGCCATACTAGGTGCACTTGGTGCTAGCCTGGTCGCCATCCCCACCTTTGGCACCCAACATGCACAGCAGGGCCTGATCGTCATATCTGGTGTGTCTGCAGTCCTGGCCTTTGTTTCTGTGTTTATCCTATCCAATAGGCAGATCTCAAGGTTCTTGGGCCTGGCCATCGCGATAGTTGGGGTGGCAGTGCTTACAGGGCTATTGGTCAGGAGACTTCCAAAGGTACCTCCAAACCTGATCGCCTATGGTCGGTATGTTGCGACCTATCGCGACTTGCCGGCCTTTCTGTATGTAGGAGAGGGGATGAATGCCTCGGTTGCCGTCACTGAGACAAGTTATGGGGTCAGGAATTTCCATGTCAGCGGAAAGGTGGAGGCTTCGAGCGAGCCACAGGACATGCGACTCCAGAGGATGCTGGGCCATATCTCTGCCCTGGTCCATCCCAACCCGACCTCTGTGCTGGTAGTCGGTTGCGGCGCAGGCGTGACGGCAGGTTCCTTTGTCACATATCCAAGCATCAGGCGGATCGTGATCTGCGAGATCGAGCCATTGATACCGCGGATCGTTGCCAGGTACTTTGACAAGGAAAACCACGGTCTAATGACGGACCAGCGGGTGGAGGTCGTGTATGACGATGCCCGTCACTATATCCTTACGACAAGAGAACGATTCGATATCATCACCTCCGACCCTATCCACCCATGGGTCAAGGGATCTGCCACACTCTATACCAAGGAGTACTTCGAGCTGGTAAGAGACCACCTCAATCCAGGAGGGGTGGTGACCCAGTGGGTACCCTTATATCAAAGCAGCCCTGAGGTGGTAAAGAGCGAGTTGGCCACCTTCTTCAAGGTCTTCCCCAACGGCACGATCTGGAGCAACGACATCAGCGGACAGGGCTACGACATGGTGCTGCTTGGAAGGCTTGGCAATCCAGCAATAGATGTGGATGCGATCCAGGCACGCCTGGATCGAGCCGACCATGCCCTTGTGGTCCAGAGCCTCATGGAGGTAGGGTTCAGGTCTGCCATCGACCTGCTGGCCACCTATGGGGGCCAGGGGCCAGACCTGCAGCCATGGCTCAAGGGCGCTACCATCAACCAGGATCGCAACCTTCGCTTGCAATACCTAGCAGGCATGGGTGTGGAGTACTACCAGGGCTCACAGATCTATAACCAGATGAAGGCCTACAGGCGATTTCCAGATGAGATATTCGTTGCAGATCTGCAGCAGAAGGAGGCGCTCAGGCAGGCCATAGAAGGCACGCAGTAGCATTGAGCTTGCCGGTACAGGATTGACTAGCCAGGGCCACTATTCCATAATCATTGCAACCTTGGCCGAAGTGGCGGAACTGGCAGACGCGCGGGATTCAAAATCCCGTCGGGTTCACCCCCGGTGAGGGTTCGACTCCCTCCTTCGGCAATCAGGCCTGGACGGTTTGATGGACCTTCTCCTGTTTTAGATACTCGCCCTCCCAGATGGGATTGGTCAGCTCCTCCAACTGACGATCGTATTCGCACATGATCCTGTGGAATTCCTCTGATTCCAGGCCCTCTTTGGCCTTCTGGTCCTGTGGCTTGACATCGCTGGTCACAATGCAGCCCCTGAAGTAATCGTAGTGATCCCTAATAGAACATGGCATCAGCCAGTTGCCAGGTCTGTGAGGCCTCGCCGGGCCATATTCATTCTGCCACTGCCTGCCACGTATCATGAACTCTGAAAAGAGGGCATCAGCCAGCGTCTTGCCCTGGGCATACAGCTCCTGGACCGTGTCCACGTAGTATGGGATAAACACGCATGGCGTCACATGACCATGCCAATCCACGTATATGTACCCACCACTCCTTCCATATGCGATACAGCCCCTGCCAAGCACTCCGCTATTCCAGAAGTCGGCCACGCAGTACTTCTTTTCCTCAAGCATCCGCTCCCATTGTCTGAATAACTGCACCCTCTTTTCAGGGTTTACCATCAAGGAAAGTTCATCCTGGCCCCTGCCAATAGGCATCAACTGGAACATCCACATATAACAGGCGCCCTGTTCTGCAAAGTAGTAGTCGTAGAATCTGTCCTCCAGCAATAGGTCTACATTCTGGCTGGTAGCAGTGACAGAAACGCCAAATGGTACGCCATGGTTGCGCAGCTCCTCCAGGCCAGCAAGGATCCTCTTGAATATCCCTATACCCCTCCTGCTATCGGTCTGCTCTTGGTAGCCTTCGACAGATATCGCAGGCGTGACATTGCCTAGCTGGCGAAGTCTTGCTGCAGTCTGCCTGTCTATCAGCGTCCCATTGGTGTAGACAAGGAAGAATATGTCGTTATACTTCTCGAATAGATCCAACAGGGTCTTGCCATTGCTCCGATAAAGGAAGGGTTCGCCTCCACTAATAGTAATAAATCTGCATCCAAAAATATCATGCGCGTCAGAAAGCACACGATCCACAAGATCATAAGGAAGCGTTGCGGCCTGGTGTGCCGAGGAATCTGCATAGCAGCCTATGCACTGCAGGTTGCACCTCTGTGTAGGCGAAACCACAATGAAGGTCGGTGGCCACTGGCCGTACTTTGCCTGGAATTCATCGAAGCACCTCTGCCTCTGCTGATCGTCGCCTATGAGGTTGCTCCGCACAAATACATCCACGATCCGCTCTATCGCCTCCGGCGCCACTATACCCCTGTCAAGGCCCCTTGCAACGCAATGCAGCATGGCAGAAAGGTACTGATATCTCCTTAGCTGCACCATGTGAGGATCCTCAGAGATAGGGTTCACCAGGCCCTTATAGATCTGTCTGTCGACCTGCCACAAGAGGAGCCGCCTGAGAGATTTGTGACGTGCAAGCCTGACAAGCATGCTGGAAAGGACTTCTGGTTTCATCATGTGCTCCTTTCTTTCCTACATCTTAGGATGCTCAGAAAGACGACACACCTGACCACAACCAAACCAGGTCAGACTCGATTATCTACTACACCATGACCCCCTGTCAAGGGCGGTGCATGATCTGTTCGACCACCCATTGCCTTGCCTGTTGTGGGTCCCTTATCTGGCCCTCCAACTGGGCCATATACAGCCTTTCAGCGATACGTCCGAGCTCAGGTCCAGGTTCGATCCCGAGCCTCATCAGGTCATGTCCATCAAGCAACGGCTTAGGCCTTATCTCTACTGCGGCAAGCTCCCTGGCCATCCGCCTGACCCTAATCAGTGGCTGCAGGTCTGCACTAGTGGCCCTTGCAATGGCCTTCTGCAATGCAAAAAGATCCCAAAAGTAGGGTTCTCCCATCAGGAATCTCAGTTGCCCCCTTGTCAGGCCATCATCCATGAGCACCCCTCTGTGCTCAAGCAGGAACCGGATATGCCTTGTCTGACTGCGGCTGAGCCGCAAGACCTCAAAGGCCTTCAGCGCCTCTGCTGCGGTCACAAAGGCCATCATCGCCGCCAGACCCAATGGGTAACAGATCTGGCCCCTGAGCCTTGCCATTACTGTGCACGACCTTTCCAGGAGGGCCTGGTCAATCCCTGGGAATATGGATCTAGCCAGGCCAGTACGAACCAGCAGACAAATGCCCTCTGCCCTTCCAGGGCATGTCAGGATCCCCTCCAGCTCCATACTGATCCGCTCACCGCTGATCGTACATATCTTTGAGGCGTTGGCAATAATGGCCTGATAGGTGGCAGGCTCGATAGAAAACCCCAACTGGGCAGCAAAACGCACCGCCCTCAGCATCCGCAGATAGTCCTCGGAAAACCGCTGCTGTGGCTCGCCTATAGTCCTTATGACCTTTGCGGCCAGATCAGCCTGACCGCCTACATAGTCAATAACACGATCCGTCAGCGGATCGTAGAACATGCCATTGATGGTAAAATCCCTCCTTAATGCATCCTCCCTGGCCTGGCTGAATACCACGCCACTGGGCCTTCGTCCATCACGATAGGCCATGTCCTGCCTGAATGTGGCAACCTCTATCTGGTGCTGGCCTAATAGAACCACCACCACGCCGAACTTCGCCCCCACCTCCAGCGTTCGGCGAAACAGCTTGACCACCTGCTCGGGCCTGGCACTAGTGGCAACATCGTAATCCTTGGGCTCCTTGCCAAGGAGCATATCCCTGACACACCCCCCAGCCAACAAGGCCTCATGCCCATGGGCCCGTAGCGTCCTGACAACCTCTATCGCAGCCTGCCTATTGTCCATCCAGTGCCCTGTAGACCCTCACCACAGAAGGCTGAAACCTGGCAAGTATGGTCAATGCCATCTTCCCATATTCTCTTCTATCAATGACCTGCAATTGACCACATTGTTGAGGCAACGCATTCAAACGATGTGTCCTTACCACAACCAACGCCTCTTGTGTAGTCTCACCAGACACTATCTCCAATAGACCATATAGCCTGGAACCAGGGCCAGTATCTGCTGTAGCTACATAAGGCGGATCGATAAAGACCAGGTCGTATAGCCTGTCCGGCAGGTGCCAAGCAGGCTCGGATGAGAAGGCATCTGCCGTGACCACCTTTGCCTTCTCAGACATCCCGGCCCTGAGCAGATTCTTGTGTAGTACCTCTATGAGCCGTTGATCTGATTCAACAAACGTGACCAACGATGCACCCCTGCTCAAGGCCTCAAGCCCCAAGGATCCCACGCCGCAGAACAGGTCTGCAACGACCTTGCCCCCAGGCAGGCCATACGTCGCAAGGATATTGAACAGGGATTCCTTGACCCGGTCCAGGATCGGCCTGGAACAAGGACCTGGTGGTTCCAAGAGCCGCATGCCTTTCCTTGTACCTGCGATAATCCTCATGGCATGATGATACACAGCATAAATGTCTCGTCAAAGAACAGTAGCAGGACTGGCTTGTAATCCGACAACAACGTACTAAACTATGTCGGATCTGTATTGCAAAGAAAGGAGGTCCTTTATGAGACAGACATTGATCGCGACATGTTGTGTAATGGCAGTATGCATCGCAATTGCAGTCTTGCATGCCCAGCCTGCTTCAACCACCACCACGGAACAGCTCACACCCATCCAGCTACCTGCACCTCAGACCGAGGGGGGCATGCCGTTGATGCAGGCCCTAAAGGCCAGGAGGTCTACACGTCAATTCAGTGACAAGAAGCTGCCGCCGCAGGTCCTATCCAATCTGCTGTGGGCAGCGTGGGGCGTTAACCGAGA
>JARYLO010000085.1 GCA_029907605.1 Sedimentisphaerales bacterium | reverse complement strand
TTGCCCCCTTAACACCCTGCCTACAAGGCCGAGGCTATCATCTTGGATCCTTACATTAGCAGCTATCTATGGAGGCATCTTCCTAGAAGACCTTATGGACTTGTCAAAAAGCACCACCTGGGTCCTAGGACCTAGGCATAGAATACCCTGACCTGAATGGATCTATCTGCTCGCTAGGATAGATCTTACCCCTATCATCGATACCAAGTCAATGAGGAGGTATAACCAAAGGTTGTGGATGGAATGATGATGAAAGCGGCGTATCCTAGGGTTACCGTAGTTAAGGGATACCTTTTTTCAATAGAAAGGAGTACGCCGCATGAACCGATCTCCAATCCACAACCAGCCTATGTCGATGGCAAGCCCCGATATCCATCGGGACTGGCAAGGGTGGTAGGGAATGTGGCCTCGGAGCCTGGGTTGATCGGATGCTGCACGTCAGCCTAGCATATGGCTATGGCCTTATGTCAGAAGAAACCTCATCCACAACATTTGACAATACCTTGCACCAGGATCGTAAGGGCTGGACATCGGACCGCCTGGCCTTAAGATACGTTTACTAGGATTGATAGGAGGCCAGCTATGCCAAGACGAACGTATGTCTTTGTCGCAACTTGCCTTGCCTTCATTTGGCTAGGTTGTGTCTGCCTTCCATGCCCAGCTGCGACATTCGAGGGCCAGCCACCCTTGATATGGGCGGCGAGGATGGCCGATAGTCAGATCATCCGGATGGCCGATAGACCTGTTTGGACCTGGGCAGGAAAGGCAAGGTGGGACTACACCACAGGCCTGTTTGCACTGGCCCTATTGAGGTTCAATGAGAAGGTCCCCAATCCCCTCTATGTGGAATATGCCGAGGCCCTCATAGGTTCGTTTGTAGATCCCAATGGAAGGATCCGGACATACAGGCTTGAGGACTACAACCTAGACAACATAAACCCCGGCAAGGCCCTCTTGGCCCTATGGCAGTTGACCGGACAACAGAGGTACCGCAAGGCGGCAGAATCATTGAGGGCACAGTTGCTTACACATCCAAGGACAAGCCAGGGCGGTTTCTGGCACAAACAAAGATACCCTCATCAAATGTGGCTTGACGGCATTTACATGGCCAGCCCATTCTACGCAGAGTATGGCAGGCTCTTCGGGGAACATCAGGTATACGACGATGTAGTCAAACAGATCACATTGATCTCCCGCCATACATATGACCCAAACAAGGGCCTATTCTATCATGGCTGGGATGAGAGTAGGCAGCAGGATTGGGCAAATAAGTCCACCGGCACTTCTGCAAACTTCTGGGGCAGGGGCATGGGCTGGTTTGCCATGGCCTGCGTGGATGTGCTGGACTTTATCCCTACTGACCATCCTGGCAGGCCCAAGACCCTGGAGGTCTTAGAAAAGGTGTGTCAGGGGATCGCCAGGTACCAAGACCCTGCCAGCGGCCTTTGGTACCAGGTCCTGGATCAAGGAGGTAGACAGGGCAATTACCTGGAGGCCTCTGTTTCCAGCATGTTTGTCTATACCCTGGCCAAGGCCATGAACAATGGCTACATAGACCGCGGGTATGAGTCAGTTGCAACTAAGGGATTTGAGGGGCTGGTAACTAGGTTAGTAAAGGTCGATCCAAATGGACTAGTGGCGCTTACCCAGTGTTGTGCCGTGGCAGGGCTGGGCTACGGTAGGGATGGTTCATACCAGTACTATCTCAGCGAGCCTATAGTTGACAATGACCGGAAGGCCGTAGGCCCCTTCATCCTGGCAGGGCTCCAGTTGCAACAGCTCTATGGCCTGCCCATCGAATTAGGCACCTATAGGCCGAATCCCAGGCTCATACCTGCCGTAAAATGGGCGACGACATACAAGATACTTGAAAACCTCAGAACACCCGTATTCCCTGACACGACCTTCTCAATTATGGACTTCGGTGCTGAAGAAGGCAAGGATGCCTCTGCTGCCATAGCAAAGGCGATTGAGGCATGTGCAGCTGCAGGTGGAGGCAGGGTGCAGATTCCTCCTGGGACATTCATCACAGGACCGATCCATCTGCGTAGTAATGTCAATCTACATCTTGGCAAGGGTGCGACACTACTGTTCAAGACCGATCCAAATGCCTATCTGCCGCAGGTATTGACCAGGTTCGAAGGGATGGAATGCTGGAACTACTCGCCACTGGTATACGCATATGCACAGACCAATGTTGCCATCACAGGTGATGGCACCCTGGATGGGCAGGCAAGCGACCGGAACTGGTGGTCATGGAAGACCAGTCAATCATCTGCAAGGCGAAGGCTCGTCCAGATGGTCGCAGATAATGTACCTGTTGACAAGAGGCGGTTCGGCAATGGTGATAACCTTAGACCGCCATTCATTCAGTTCTACAGATGCGAGGATGTCTTGATAGAGGGGATCCATATCAGGCGGTCTCCCATGTGGAATATTAATCCGGTCTTGTGCAAGAATGTCGTCGTACGCAATGTGGATGTCCTGTCACATGGGCCAAATAACGATGGCTGTAACCCAGAATCATGCAGATATGTCCTTATCGAGGGCTGTACGTTCGATACCGGTGACGATTGCATCGCAATCAAGTCTGGCCGCAACAATGACGGTAGGCGGATAGGTATCCCATCGCAAGACATAATTATCAGGCGCTGCACAATGAAAGATGGTCACGGCGGCGTCACTATCGGCAGCGAGATATCTGGCGGCTGCAGCAATGTCTTTGCAGATGATTGCCGCATGGACAGCCCGAACCTGGACCGTGTATTGAGGTTCAAGTCCAATGCGGTCAGGGGCGGGATTGTGGAGGACATATACATCAGGAGGATCTCGGTTGGCCAGGTTGCAGATGCTGTGCTACAGATCGATCATGCCTATGAGGAGGGGGCAAATGGGGCCTATCAGCCGATCGTAAAGAACGTCTTCATGCAGGAGGTCCAGGTGCAACGGACCCCGCGGATCCTCAATGTCGTGGGTATACCAAATGGCCAGATCAGCAATGTCTGGGTGATCGATAGTCTGTTCAACCAGGTCCGCAGGCCTGATATAGTAAGGCAGGCACAAGTTCAACTTCTGGATTGCACTGTAAAAGGAAAGGATTGATCGTGGGCAGGCTCATAGACAGAAGGCAGTTCATAAAGCATTCGGCAGCTGTAGCAGGTAGCATCGCACTGGCCAGGCTTTCGAAGGCACAGCAGGCCCCACCCCGGCCTACGGCTACAGACAAGGTCCCCCTGGGCAAGACCGGCCTTAAGATCAGTAGGCTGGGCATTGGAACAGGCACAAACAGCGGCCGTATCCAGGTGGAGATAGGTAGGGAGGCCTTTGACAGGCTCATACGTTATGCCTACGACAAGGGCATCACATATATCGATACCGCACAGTCATACAGGACATTTGAGTGGATCGGCCGGTCTATCAAGAGACTGCCACGGGAAAGGCTCTTTATTCTATCCAAGATCCCAGGTATGCCAGAGGATGTGCTGTCGGTGGTAGATAGGCACCGAAAGACCTTTGATACCGACTATGTGGACTGTATGCTCATTCATTGCATGATGGAGCCCGATTGGACCGAGAAGTTCAAGGCCGTAATGGAAGGGTTCGATAAGGCCTTGGAAAAGGGCTGGATCAAGGCAAAGGGTGTCTCATGTCACACACTTGGTGCCCTGAAGGCAGCAGTTGAGTCACCTTGGCCACAGGTCCACCTGGTCAGGGTCAATCCACAAGGTTATTATACGGATGGCCAGTGGGAGAATTGGGCAAGGCCCACCAAGAATGATATATCGCCGGTCATGGAACAGATCAAGCTTATGCACCAGAAGGGCAGGGGCGTCATAGGGATGAAACTAATAGGAAATGGCACATTTACTGACCCCGAGGATCGTCAGAAGGCCATAAGATTTGCCATGGCCTGCAAGGAGATAAACGCAGTAGTGATAGGCTTCAAGGATGAAAAGGAGATAGATGAGGCAATAGACCGGATAAACAAGGCATTGGCAGAGGTTTAAGGATATGGCAGACCGACTGGATAGACAGGGTGTAGGTATGGATAGGCGGCAGTTCATAAAGGCCGTGTCAGCGGCGGGTCTTGGCATGGCCCTTGGCACAACAGGAATCCATGCCCAAATGGCAAGAGCCAGGAAGAGATATGCGATCGTCGGCACAGGTGCAAGACATGCCATGTACAGGGATGCGATACTGGGCCAATACAAGCAATACGCGCAGTTGGTCGGGCTTTGCGACCTCAATCCAGGTCGCGCTGAACTATCCAGGAGGATCTGCAAAGAGGCTGGGGAAGACGTACCAACATTTAGGCACACGGATTTCGTTCAGATGATTCAGCAGACCAAACCAGATGTTGTGATCGTGACCACGGTCGATGCAACACACGACCAATACATCGTGGCAGCCCTAGAAAACGGCTGCGATGTCATAACGGAAAAGCCCCTCACCACTACTGCCCAAAAGTGCCAGCGTATCCTGGATGCAAGGAAAAGGACGGGCAGGAAGGTACGGGTGACGTTCAACTATCGATACTCACCGCCAAGGACTCAGGTCAAGGAAATACTATCAAGCGGTCAGATCGGCCAGGTATTGTCGGTCGATTTCCATTGGCTACTAAATACGCACCATGGGGCAGATTACTTTCGGAGATGGCATAGCAATAAGGCCTCTTCCGGAGGACTGATGGTACACAAGGCCAGCCATCACTTCGATCTGGTCAATTGGTGGCTAAGTGCCATCCCGGTATCCGTCTTTGCCACAGGCAAGAGGGATTTCTATAGCCCTGACATGGCCAGGCGTATGGGCCTATCCGGACCACATGAAAGATGCAGCACATGTCCAGAAAAGGATAGGTGCGGCTTCTTCTTCGACCTCTCGGCCAGCCCAAATCTGAAGGCCTTATATCTGGACCAAGAACACCATGACGGGTATTTCAGGGATCAGTGCGTATTCAGGCCCGAAATCGATATAGAAGATATTATGAACGTGATCGTGCAATATGACAACGGTGCTACACTCAGCTATACTCTTAATGCATTCAACGCCTGGGAGGGGTATATGATCGCGTTCAATGGTACGAAGGGCAGGCTGGAGCATTCGATCGTAGAGCAGATCTATGTCAGTGGGACCCAGACCATCCAAGGTGGGATCGCATCTGGCGGTGTAAGTACGCGGATCATACCATTGCGCGGCCCTGCGCAGGAAATAGAACCTTGGGCTGGGGTCGGCAGCCACGGCGGCGGAGATAAGCTCCTGCTTGACGACATATTCCTGCCGGAGCCACCTGTGGATAAGTATCTACGTGCTGCAGACGAACGGGGTGGCGCTTGGGCAGCCTTGGTAGGCATAGCTGCAAACATCTGCTTCAAGACGGGCCAACCTGTCCGCCTTCAGGATCTGGTCCATGGTCTAGGTAGGCCAGACTATCCAGCCATGCCCTCCAAGGATGAGCCTGTACCTATGCCAACAAGGTCCAATATGGGTTAGTCGGAGATAGATATGACACTGAACCTCGGTTGTGCGCTCCTAGCACTCACATTAGCAACTACCTGTTTGGCAGATCTGCCCGATCTAGATCAGATCAGACAAGGATTCGTAAACCCACCAGATGATGCCAGGATCATGATGCGATGGTGGTGGTTCGGGCCTGCGGTCACAAAGGCCGAGCTGGAACACCAGATGCAGTTGATGAAGGAAGGTGGTATCGGCGGTTTTGAGGTCCAGCCGACATATCCACTGTCAACAGACGACCCTAACAAGGGGATAAGGAACCTGAGGTTCCTCTCCGAGGAGTTCCTTGATGCCGTAGCCTTTACCGCCTCTAAGGCAAAGGAACTTGGCTTGAGGTTCGATCTGACCTTGGGCAGTGGCTGGCCTTATGGTGGGCCCCAATTTGATCTATCGCAGGCGGCAGGCAGGATCAGGTACGTGGATGTGAAGGTCACGGACGGCATAGAAAGACAACCTCTGCCGGTCGTGAAGGAGGCAGAAAGGGTGTTTGCAGCCTTTGTAGGTCCATTTTCGGATCCAAATACTGGTACCAACTCTTACAGACAGCTCCAGATTGCTGATGGGTATGTCCTTCTTCCAGAGGATTGCAGAAAACAGACCCGCATCCTCTTCTTCATAGTCAGCCAGACTGGCATGCGGGTCAAACGGGCCGCATACGGTGCAGAAGGATATGTGATAGATCACTACAGACCTGAGGTGATCAAGAGATTCATCGAGCAGATAGCCGAGCCCGTGCTTAATGCCTGTGGCGAGAACCGGCCATATGCAGTATTCTGTGACAGCCTTGAGGTGGCAGGTGAGGACTGGACGTATGACCTCTTGGACGAGTTCAAGGCCAGGCGCGGCTATGACCTGCTGCCATACCTACCTGCACTGTTTGATCCTTCCTTTCCGAGCAGTGCTGAGATCAGGCACGATTGGGGTAGGACCCTGACCGAGATCTATACAGAATATTTCAATGCTGCATTCCAAAGGTGGGCTAGGGAAAAGGGCACAAGATTCAGGATCCAAGGTTATGGATCACCACCAGCGGCATTATTCAGTTATGCATATGCCGATCTCTGCGAGGGCGAGGGCTTCAACTGGGACGGATTCAGGGAGTCCAGGTGGGCTGCATCTGCCAGCCACCTGCTTGGCAGGCAGGTCACTAGCTCCGAGACATGGACCTGGCTGCATTCGCCGGTCTTTATGGCCACGCCCCTGGACATGAAGGCAGAGGCAGATATGCATTTCCTTCAAGGCATAAATCAAATCATAGGCCACGGCTGGCCCTATTCGCCGCAGCAAGCAGGTTATCCAGGGTGGAGATTCTACGCCGCTGGGGTCTTTAATGAAAAGAACCCTTGGTGGATCGTGATGCCAGACCTTTCCCTTTATCTGCAAAGGATAAGCTTCCTGATGCGGCAAGGGATCCCTGCAAATGACGTCTTGTTGTATCTGCCCAACAGCGATGCATGGGCCAGGTTCGTCCCTGGACGTGTCTCCATGAACGCAGACTTTGCCAGCAAGGTCGGTGACACCGTGATTAGGTCTATCTTGGAGGCAGGGTTCAACCTGGATTTCTGTGACGATCAGCTATTGCAGATGCGGGGGCAGGTCTCTGATGGTGCCATATACTTCGGGGACATATGTTATCGCGCAGTAGTCCTACCTGGCGTGGAACGTATGCCCGCCTCTACTATCAAAACATTGGAGGCCTTCGCCCGGTCTGGGGGGATCTTGGTGGCCAGTAGGAGGATACCGGACCGTGCTGGGGGTCTCAAGGCCTCAAAGCAAGAGGGCGATATGGTCTATAAGACGGCCACCAGCCTCTTCAAAGGACCTGACGCGAAGGCCATCCTGGTTGCCGACGACAGCCAGGTAGGCAGTGCCATAGCCTCCCGCCTACAACCTGACGTGAAGATAAGCCCTGCAGGTACAAGGCTGGGCTTTGTACATCGTAAGGCTGGCCAGGTTGACATATACCTGCTGGTCAATGGATCTAACGCACCAGTAGAGGCAGCTGTCACCTTCCGCCAGACAGGTAAGTGCCTACAGTATTGGGATGGCCTGACCGGGCAAGTAAGGCCCATCGCAGCAGATCAGTCCTCGGACAAGGCCACTACCACCTCGCTTGCCCTTGAGCCTTATGGTTCAGCAGTCTTGGTGTTCGCCCCAGGACAAGGGCCGTCTGCCAGTAGTACTATGGCAGGAAAGGAGTTATTGGGATCTATAGACATCACTACCAACTGGAAGGTGATCTTTTCAAGTGCAGCAGGTGATGAGGATCCAGAACCCATGATCATGGAACGGGTCAGGTGCTGGACAGATTACGACCACATGACATATTTTTCTGGGATTGGGTCCTATCAGAGACCATTCGACCTTGACCAGCAATGGCTCAGGCCAGGTGTGCGGATCATCCTTGACCTTGGCACCTATCAACAGATAACCGAAGACCGGGGCGGACGCGGCGCCATAAGGGGAGGTGGTAGGAGGTTTAGGGCGATGATAGATCCGCCTATCAAGGACGCAGCCGTGGTCTATGTAAATGGGACTAGGGCAGGGGCGGTCTGGTGCCCACCGTATAGCCTGGACATCACAGACCTTGTGAGGCCCGGGATCAATGAACTACGGATAGATGTGGCAAATCGGGCAGTCAACTACATGGCCAAGGATCCTCCACGCGACTACCGCCAGGAGTATAGGCAACTGATCGAGCAATTCGGAGACAGGTTCCAACCCCAAGACATGGATCAGATCAGGCCCATGCCATCAGGCCTGACAGGGCCGATCACCATAAAGGCCGTTGCGGCTGCCGGAGGTTAGATCTGGCAAACATCACTTGTAGGTTGATAGGTTGCCTGATAGTGTCGGCCATAGTGCTTGGCCATGGGTGTAGTAGCGTCAACCAGCATGAACAACATCTTAGCCAGTTCATAGCCAGACATGTCCAGCTAGTCGATCCCTTGAACAGGCAGGCAAACCTGGCATTCTGGGCCGCTACCACCACTGGTAGGCAAGATGAATACCAGAGAATGGAGAGGTTGCAATTGGCTATAAAACGGATATACAGTGACCCGAATGACTTTGCCTATCTGAAATCCCTAAAGACCTCCGGCACCATCAGGCAGCCCAGACTAAGGAGGCAGCTCGATAGGCTCTATCTGGCCTATCTGCCGAATCAGGTCCAACCTGAGTTATTGGCCAAGATGACCCAACTGGATACCAAGATCCAAAAGGCATATAATGACTACAGGCCGAGCATAGATGGCAAGGTCGTCACCATCAACAACATCTATACCATATTGACCACAGAGCCCGATAGTGAGCTCCGCAAGAAGGCCTGGCAGGCAAGCCGACAGGTGGGCAATGTGATCGTGGAAGACCTCTTGAATCTGGTGCGACTGCGGAATCGGTCAGCAAAGATCCTGGGCTTTGACAATTATCACCAGATGGCACTGGTTGTTGCAGAACAGGATCCAGATGAATTGGATAGGCTATTCGATGAGCTTGAGGCATTGACAAGGGAGCCGTTCTTGCGGATGAATGCCGTGTTAGACAGACTGCTTGCGTCCAAGTACGGTCTGCCAGCAGATCAACTCATGCCCTGGCACTATCACGACCCATTCTTCCAAAGGTCGCCATTGGTCTATGATTTGGACCTGGACGCATACTACAAAGGCAAGGATATAAAGCAGATCGCCGAGAAATATTATGCAAGCATAGGCCTGCCTGTAGATCAGATACTGGCAGCAAGCGACCTATACGATAAGCCAGGCAAGGATCCACACGCATATGGGATGGACGTGGACAGGCATGGTGACGCGCGTGTGCTTGCCAATCTCCAAGATACAGAGCGTTGGATGGAGACGCTACTACACGAGGTCGGCCATGCGGTATACAGCAAGTACCACGACATGAACGAGCCGTGGCTATTGCGAGAGCCTGCACATAGCTTCACAACTGAGGCAATAGCCATGTTCTTTGGCAGACTCAGCCGCAATCCCCTTTGGATGCAACATATGCTGGGCCTCTCAGATCAAGAGGTAGTTAGACTGCAACCAGTCACGGATAGATACATGCGATTCCAGCAGGTCCTGTTTATAAGATGGGCCCTGGTGATGTATCATTTCGAAAAGCAGCTTTATGCCAATCCAGACCAGGACCTCAATAGGCTCTGGTGGGACCTGGTGGAAAGGTATCAGTTCCTCAAGAGGCCGCCAGGTGAGCCTGATGCAGGTTGGGCCTCCAAGCTCCACTTTGTAAAGGCCCCCTGCTATTATCACAACTATGTACTGGGCGAACTACTTGCCTCGCAACTTGAGCACCATATCAAGACCAAGATACTTGGTGTTGCAACTAATACAAAGGTCAGCTATGCCAATGACGCCAGGATCGGCCGGTATCTTCGAAGGTACGTATTTGGACCTGGCGCCCGATACCATTGGCAAGACATGATTAGACTGGCTACTGGTGAGGAACTGACGCCTCGATACTTCGTCGAACAATTCGTCCATTAGACAAAGAGACCAATGATCTACTTGATTGCGATATTGGGATATCTGCTGTTACTAACCTGCATCGGGCTTTACAAGTCTAGGCAGGTAAAGACACAGGACGACTTTGCAGTTGCTGGCAGGAGGCTAGCGCCTTGGGTGATGGTCTGCACCATGCTTGCGGCCTGGATAGGGACTGGCTCCATTGTGGGCAACGCCGAGCAGGCCTATCAGACAGGTGCGGCAGCACTCATCATACCGTTCGGCACATTCTTTGGCATGATCGTCCTTGCGATCATCGCCCCAAGGGCCAGGGCTTTCGAGGCATCCTCCGTACCGCAGATCATAGGCATCCGCTACGGTCAGGCGGCAAGATTCGCAGCCGTACTGGCCCTAGTCATAGCATACATGGTCATAGTCAGTTATCAGTTCAATGCAGGTGGTGCGGTCCTAGAGGTCATCGGCGGATATAAACCAATAGCTGACGTACAGGTCTCCGATTGGCTGACAAGTGAGCAATTGACAAAAGGTCAGCTCTTCTTTGAGGCCAAGCAGCTATCTGGTCCCGTAGAATTGACCATCGAGGATGAGAACGGCAAGCGGTCTAGATACATCATTGAGCCTGCCCATGCAAGGCCAACAGATAGACCATCGAGCATCGGGGCCAACCTTGCCTACCTGGAGCCGGGCAAGCCCTTGCGGCTCTATTGGCACCTAACGCCTGGCGGCAAGCGATATAGGATGGCCAGTATCCCTGATGGATCTACTATACAATTGAGGTCGCCTCGAATCAGTAGGCACACTGCTACCATAGTAGCAGCGGCATTCATAACCGCCTATACCATGTCTGCGGGACTTACTGGCCTGGCCAGCACGGATATAGTGACAGGAACGATCATCCTTGTATGTGTTGTCATCTCCTTTCCAATCCTACTAGTCAAGGCAGGTGGCATAGATGGCATGAGGCAGGCATATGCGGCGATGCCAGGCAGGGCCAGCCATATGCAGTTCTGGGGGGTGTACAGCCCTATACAATTGATAAACTACCTCTTGCCTCCATTCCTGCTGATCATGGGGGACGCCAATCAGTATCAGCGGATATTTGCCAGTAGAAGCTGCAAGGGGGCCCGTCAGGCTGTGACCATGATGATATTCGCTGCCCTGGCGGTAGAGATGCTTATCATTGCATGTGCTTGGGTTGCAGGCAGCATGACGCCCGATCCAGAGAATGGCAAGTACATATTGATATACTCAGCCAGGCATCATCTGCCATTCCTATTGGGTGTGCTCTTTATGGTCACCGTGGTGGCGATCATCGTCTCGACAGCAGATGCCTTTCTGTTGGTGCCTGCAGTGACACTTATCCAGGATATCTACTGCAACAAGATCCATCCCAATGCCAGCCAGAAGGCGGTGGTCTTCGCTAGTAGGTTGATTGTGCTGGTGCTAGCGGTGATTGCATATGGGGTATCGCTATTGTTCTCTCAATCGACCGGCTTTTTCAGGAAGGCACTCTATGCCTATACGATCTATGGCGCTGCCATCACCCCCTCGCTTGTGGCAGCCATGTTCTGGCCACGTGCGACGGCTACAGGTGCCCTTGCCTCCATCCTCACTGGCACGGCAGTGACATTGGTCTGGTCATCACCAGGCCTGATAAGACCGTTGCTGCCGGCAAGTATCGCAGAACTTGATGCAGTACTGCCTGCCATCACCTCATCTGTACTAGCACTGATCCTGGTTAGCCTCTCGACAGGCAAAGATAGGCAAACCTTGCAGAGGTAGATCTTGCGGATATTTGATGCACAGACATACAGTGCCCGTCGCCAGATCCTGGTGGAAAAGACCGGCCCTGGATTGATACTGTTGCTCGGTAACCAGCTATCACCCATAAACTACAAGGACAATACATATCCATTCAGACAGGACAGCACCTTTCTGTATTATGTGGGCCTAGAGGTCCCAGATCTTGCAGTCCTCTACGATCCTGATGTGGGCACATGGTTTCTGTTTGGCGAGGACGTTACGCTGGAACAATCGGTATGGACTGGACCGGTCCCGAG
>JARYLO010000084.1 GCA_029907605.1 Sedimentisphaerales bacterium | reverse complement strand
CTTGCTGGTTTCGAGCTGCTCTTTGTATTCGTGACTGCGTGATTATATTGTCACACGGTCCCTTACCATACCACCCTGCCATCCACATGGCAAGTCTATTCTTTGCAGCATGACCAGGCTCTCCCACGCAGGCAACCTCTAGCCCACTAGTCCGTTTCAACTTGCCAGGCAGGACTAATTGGTTATTATAACACCCGTCAGGGCTGGCTGGATAGATACTACCACTATTGAAGGAGTATCCAATGCAGACACAGAGACTGTCGTTGATAGAAAAAGTAGGGTTCAGCCTTGGGGATGCAGCATCAAACATATTCTTCCAGAGCTTCATCCTGTACATCACGATGTTCTACACGGATGTCTTCCGCCTGCCTGCAGAGTCCATAGCACTGATGTTCCTGATCACGAAGATCTGGGACGCAGTCAACGACCCAATGATGGGCCTGATAGCAGACCGAACCAATACCCGCTGGGGCAAGTTCAGGCCCTATGTGCTTTGGGGTGCCATCCCGTTTGGGATACTGGGCGTGTTGACCTTCACTACACCCAATTGGGGCATCACCGCCAGGCTGATCTACGCCTACATCACATACACATTGCTGATGATGGCATATACAGTAGTGAACGTACCCTATTCTGCATTGATGGGCGTTATGACACCCAATACACATGAGCGGACGGTCCTTTCCTCATATAGATTCTTTGCCGCGTTCTTTGCCACCCTATTAGTACAGTCCTTCATGTTGGAGCTGGTCAAGGCGATCGGCAAGGACAATCCTGCAGTTGGGTGGCAGTGGGCCATGACCATCTTCTCAAGCCTGGCTGTTATCCTGTTGTTCATCACCTTTTTCACCACTCAGGAACGCGTCCATCCGCCAAAGGACCAGAAGACATCTATCCGCCATGATATCATGGACCTACTGACCAACAAGCCCTGGCTGCTGATAGGGGCAGCGACGATCTTCCAGTTGATCTACATATGCATGCGGGGTGGCGCGATCGCTTATTACTTCAAGTACTTTGTCAAGGATCAGCAGATAGCTGGCCTGGGCACACTCTCTTGGCAAAGGCTTTCATCTGGGTTCCTTGTCACAGGCACTATCACTACGATCATCGGGGTCCTGCTGACCACCAGGATCAGCAAGGTCTTCGGCAAGTCGACCACATATGCCACACTACTGGGCATCGCGGGTATTGCCACTGCATGCGTATACCTGCTGAGGCCCCAGGATGTGGTTGCGATGTTTGTGCTGCAGGCCATCATCTCATTCTCGGTTGGCCCAGTCTCGGTCCTGCAATGGTCTATATACACAGATGCTGCAGACTACTCCGAGTGGGTCAAGGGTCGCAGGGCAACGGCCCTGGTGATGTCTGCCTCCCTGTTTGCCCTCAAGCTCGGGATAGCACTAGGGGCAGCGGCATTGGCCTGGATCCTGGGCCTTTACGGATATCAGCCTGATCAGGAGCAGACGGCTAGGGGATTGCTTGGGATAAGGATGGTCAACAGCATCTATCCCGCCATCTTTGCCTTGATAGGCTCGGTTTTCATGTTCTTCTATCCCATCAACAAGGCCACGCTACAACGTATGGAGGCAGAGCTGATCGAAAGACGTAAAAAGGAAGGTAGCGATGCGGTCCTGTAGCAAGTGGATTGTATCATGTGGAGGGCAGATTGATTGCGGTAACCACGGACAAGACAGCCCAGGTGCCTGATCTCAGGACTCGCTGCTACTTATTGATTGAAACCATCAGCCCACAGAGGCATTCTTTGCGGTCATCAGGGCTGTGCAGGAGGCAGGTCTATGAGCTTGGCCACTAGTGGAGATTACCCGGCACTCAAGGATGTATTCAAGGATGACTTCTATATCGGCGTGGCCTTGAGCGGCGATCAGATCCTTGGTCGCCAGCCACAGGCCATGGCCATTGTGGAGAGGCACTTTAACAGCATCACGCCTGAGAACATACTGAAATGGGAGGCCGTGCACCCAGAGCCCCAACGGTACGACTTTGAGGCAGCAGACCAGTATGTGACATTGGGCGAAAGGCTTGGCATGAAGATCATAGGTCATACACTGGTATGGCACGTACAAACCCCTGACTGGGTCTTCAAGGACGACTCTGGCAGGGATCTGGATAGGCAGGCACTCTTGGAAAGGATGCGGCAGCATATCTTCACTGTGATGGGTCGCTACAGGGGTAGGATCCACGGATGGGATGTGGTGAACGAGGCGGTGGATGCAGATGGCCGGCTCAGACCAACAAGGTGGCTCCAGATCATTGGCGAGGATTATGTGGCTAAGGCATTTGAGTTTGCCAGGCAGGCGGATCCTGCTGCGGAGCTTTATTACAATGACTATGACCTGGAAAGACCGGCCAAGCGAGAAGGGGTGATCCGCCTGATCAAGCAACTGCAATCAATGGGGATACGCGTAGACGGCATAGGTACACAGGGCCACTGGTTCCTGGATCAGCCAGGCCTAGACCAGATAGAGGAATCCATATTGGACCTGGCAGGGCTGGCCCCGAGGATCATGGTCACGGAATTGGATGTCGGTGTCCTTCCATATTATCCGCTCGATTCACCGGTGGTGGACCTGAGATCATTCGATGCTGCCACGCAGAAACGGTACAATCCATATCCAGATGGCCTGCCAGACTATGTCCAACAGGCCTTGGCGGACCGGTATTACCAGATCTTCAGGCTCCTCTGCCGCCACCGGGACAAGCTCGACAGGGTCACATTCTGGGCAGTGGATGACGGCCGGTCATGGCGTAACTACTGGCCAATAAGGGGCAGGACTGAGTATCCTATGTTGTTCGACCGCCAATGCAGGCCAAAGCCTGCGTTCTGGGCTGTGGTAAGGGCAAGGCAAGGAAAGGAGGCAAGAGGATGATATGCCTGTATATGACGCTGCTTGCAGTCTCTGCAGCACCTGGATCTGCTACATTTAAAAACCCTATCTTGCCTGGCTTTCATCCTGATCCTAGCATCTGTCGTGTGGGCGATGACTACTATCTAGTGACCAGCTCCTTTGAGTACTTCCCGGGCGTACCCATATTCCACAGCAAGGACCTGGTACATTGGAGGCAGATAGGCTACTGCCTGACCAGAAAGACCCAATTGCCTTTGCACAGGATGAGGGCCTCTGGAGGGATCTATGCACCAACCATCCGCCATCACAATGGCACCTTCTACATGATCACCACCAACGTAGGCGGAGGCGGCCACTTCTATGTAACCGCCGTCGACCCTGCAGGACCGTGGTCTGATCCGATCTGGATCAAGGGGGATGAGGGGATAGATCCGTCGCTCTTTTTTGACGACGACGGCAAGGTCTACTACACCCGCGAAGGTGGTGGCGAACGCGGTGGCATATTCCAGGCCGAGATCGACATAGCCACAGGCAGGCTCCTATCCAGGCCTCGACTGATATGGCATGGTACCGGCGGCGTCTGGCCAGAGGGCCCACACCTCTATAAGATCAACGGCAGATACTACCTGATGATAGCCGAAGGTGGTACAAGCTACGATCATATGGTCACCGTTGCCCGGAGTGACTCGCCATGGGGACCTTTTGAATCCAATCCGAAGAATCCCATCCTGACGCACAAGCACCTCCCCGACCATCCAATCCAGGCATTAGGTCATGCGGATATGGTCGAGACACCAGATGGGTGGTGGCTTGTATGTCTTGGCATAAGGCCTCAAGGCGGCAGGTACCACCATATAGGCCGCGAGACCTTCCTGGCACCAGTGAGGTTCGAGGATGGCTGGCCTGTGGTCAATCGCAATGGCACCATGGACCTAGTGATGCAGGCCCCAAGGCTTCCAACACATGTATGGCCACAGCCTCCTGCAAGGGATGAGTTCCAGGCCGACTCCCTGGCCGTATGCTGGAACTTCCTCCGCAATCCATATGATGGCGATTGGTCCTTGACCGAAAGGCCCGGTTTCCTGCGCCTCAATGGCTCAGCCGTGAGACTGACCGACCAGGACTCACCTGCATTTGTGGGTAGGCGGCAGACCGCATTCCATTGCACTGCATCGGCCAGGCTTGAATTCGACCCGAATGGGGAGAATGAAGAGGCAGGCCTGGTGGTACGTGCAAACGACAAGAACCACTACCAGATCGGTATTACGCTCAGACAGTCAAGACGCCAGGTCTTCCTGAGGCGGGTCATAAAAGGCAAGATCGTAGAACCGGTCGCTTACAAGGACATACAACCAGGCCCAGTGATCCTGTCAGTAAAGGCCTTCCCTTTGTACTATGAGTTCTCCTTTACCCAGTCCGAGACCACGGAGTCACTTGGGGATGCACCTACGAGGGATCTGTCTGTAGAGGCGATTGGTTTTTCAGATGGTATGTGTTTTACCGGTGTATATATAGGCATGTATGCCACAGGCAACGGCCACAGGTGTACTAGGCCTGCAGACTTTGACTGGTTTGAGTATATAACTGGTAAGGAGTAGTGAGGATCGAATATGGTCAAGACCGGTCTCAAGAAGGACATAGAGGTCGTTGCATCAGGTCACATATGTCTGGACCTCATCCCGGCATTTACCATACAGGACAAGGTGGAGAAGATCACAGACGTGCTGATCCCCGGTAAGATGATAAACATGGGTCGGTGCGTAGTAGTAGGTGGCGGACCTGTCACCAATGCCGGTGTATCGATCCGCAGACTCGGTGTCAAGACCGAGCTGATAGGCAAGATAGGAGACGATGACTTTGGCCAGCAGATCCTCCGTTGGTACGAGGAACACGAGGGCCACTTCAAGGGCATACGCATGGCCAAGGGCGAATCAACGTCCTACACCATTGCCATATGTATACCTGGGATAGACCGATTCTATCTCCACCACTGTGGTGCCAACGACACATTCGGCTATGAGGACATGGACTTTGACCTGATCAGGCGTGCAAAACTGATGCTCTTTGGATACCCACCTTGGATGAGAAGGCTTTATGAAGATACCGGCAAGGAGCTGACCCAGATACTCAAGAAGACAAAGGAGCTTGGTACGACTACTGCACTGGACCTGTCTCTTCCGGATACCAACTCCTATGCAGGCCAACAGGATTGGAAGGCCATATTGCAAGACTGGGTCCCGTTGACGGACATCATGGTGCCGAGTGCAGAGGAGATCTTCTATTTCCTCTACAAGGAGCAATTCCTCCAGAAGAAGGCAAGGCTAGGGCCTAGGGAGAGCGTGCTGGATCACATCACGGTTGAGGAGATCGCACAGGTCGGGGCAGACCTGATAGATATGGGTACTGCCATCGCTATGGTCAAGTGTGGACATAGAGGTCTGTACATACGTACCGCCGGCAAGGAACGTCTACAGGGCCTTGGTGCAGCCAAGTGCGCCGACCTCGACAACTGGGCAGAGCGTGAGCTTTGGTTCCCTGTATATCAGGAGGAGAAGTTCGTCGGTGCACTAGGTTCTGGCGACTCTGCCATTGCAGGCTTTCTGGCCGCCTTCATCAGGGGCCATACCATTGAGTCGTGCCTGAGATATGCAAATGCCGCAGGCAGCATGAATGTAACAGTCCCAGATGGCCTGTCATGGAACAAAGGGTTCGATGACCTGACCAGGCGGATAGAATCCGGATGGCAGACAAAAGAATTGCAGATCAACGAACCTGGTTGGAAGAAGTACCGCCAGTTCTGGGTAGGACCAAATAACCGTGGTAAGTGGGAATGAATTGATAGGAGATATACCGCTATGGCAAGAAAGGATCAGGCAAAAAGAGAGACTTGGGTCAGCAAGACCCTGGGCAAGATGACGTTGCAGGAAAAGGTAGGCCAGGTACTCACGTTTACGCGAAGGGGGGCGATGCTGACGCCCAGTTGCGTCGAGCAGATCACAAGGTTGTATTGTGGAGGCCTGTGTCTGGAGCCTTACGCAGTAGAGACCTGCAAGAATCTCTATTGGGGCAATTCCCAGATCGATAAGACATTTAAGCCACCTAAGGACTACTTTACCATTGCCAATACATACTTCACCGGCAAGACCTTCGGGATCAGTATCACACCAGGGGATTATACAAAGGATCTGAATCGCCTGCAGAAGATAGCAATGGAAAGGAGGGTCGGCATACCCCTCCATATGACCATCGACTTCGAAGGCGACTTCAAGAATGACTACATGTCTGGTGGGATCAGGCAGTTCCCGCCTCCCATGGGCATGGCATCCATAGGTGACGTCAAGCTGACCTACAAGATCGGTCTTACCATAGGAAGGCAGTTGAGCAACATTGGCGTCACACAGATCTATTCGCCTGTCTGCGATGTGAACATCAATCCAAAGAACCCAGAGATAGGTGTTAGGTCATTCAGTGACGACCCACAGGTCTGCGCAAGGCATGCAGTAGCCCTGCTAAAGGGCCTACAAGACGGTGGTCTGGCAGCCACTGCCAAGCACTTCCCAGGCAGGGGCGATTCTGAGACAGATGCCCACGACGTACTTGAGGTCCTGAAGATGAGCAAGCAGAGGATGCAGGAGGTGGAATTGGTCCCGTTCAAGGCCGCAATCGAGGCCGGTGTCAAGGCAATAATGACCGGCCATTCTGTATACCCTGCCTATGATGACACATACCCAGCCACCCTGTCAGAAAGGATCCTCAAGGGCCTGCTGCGTGAGGAACTCGGCTTTGATGGGGTGATCGTCTCTGATGCCATAGGTATGGCCGCAATACTGAAGAAGTGGCCACTGCCCCAGGCCTGTGTGAGGGCCTTGAAGGCAGGTTGTGACACGATCCTGCTGAAGGCGGACGACGAATCGCGGACCCAGTGTTTCTTCGGAATCCTAGAGGCAGTTCGCCAAGGGGTACTCTCAGAAGAAAGACTCGATGAGGCGGTAACTCGCCTGCTACGGATGAAATATGACCAGGGCCTGCTCCAGACCGCCGGCAAGAAGGACCCAGTTAAGGCCCAGAGGTTTGCCCTGAGCAAGCCGGTAGTAGATTTCTCCTGGGATGTGGCAAAGAAGGCCTTAATCATAATGCGCGACCCGCATAAGCTCTTGCCACTTACACCAAAGCAGAGGATCCTGGTGATCGAGCAGCGGATCCCGTATGAGTTCTGCGGCAAGGATCCGTACATGCATCAACACATGTTCTGCGAGGCGATGGCAGAGCATTCCACCAATCTGATCCTGGTCGACACAGAATTTGCCGCATTGGATGACGAGGTCCGTGAGTGCCTGGACCTTGCCAAGCAGGCAGACCTAGTGGTCATGACCAACTACTATGCCAGGATCGTAAAGACCGGTAACAACCGCCACCTGGTCAAGAAGCTCAAGGATGCAGGCAAGAAGGTGGTTGTAGTCACTAACTACCCCTATATCGAGGGTACTACCCCAGAGGCGGATACGGTGGTGTGCAACTTTAGCGCAACACCAGATTCCATAAGGGCAGCGGTAGGGCTTTTGTTTGGGAAGATCAAGCCATGCCCGTCTACAAGACTGCCCATTACCTTGGTTGACCAGAAGCCGGCCCCTGTTAAGCAAAGGCCTGGGCCCAAAGGGCATCCACTTGAGCTGTCTTATTGCTAGTGAAAGGATGGTTTGTTCTGCCAGGAGTCAGCGCAATGCCGAGATCAGCAAGTCTGGATATCAGTGACATATTCACCATTTCAGGCCATCAGATAACAGAGATCTACGTCAAGAATAGGATGACGGTCCATTTTCAGGGGATGTCAAAGACACTACTATTCCCTCAGACTATCGCCTTGTATGGGGCCCCGACGTGTTCCATAGGCATCTCCCCTGAAGGTCTATACAACCGTCTAAACAACGCAGGCAGGTTGATACTCCTCAATCAGAATGCCATTCAATTCGCATCCGCACCGTTCATCAGGGTCGGCAACAAATTCAGCATGCTGACCACCAGGGACCCCTCTCGCGTCGAGGGCCCTGACGACGTACCGGCCTTAAAGAACTACTACCATCCACCTGTATCACAAGAGGCAGTATCCATATCTCTGGCAACACCACTGGCACAGATGACCTACAAGCTAGACAAAGTAACCGTGACGCGTAGGTTCATCTGCCCCCTGCTTTCGGGAGATGCACAGGCCCTGTTCCCAATCGGAGTTGAGGAATTCCAGGTCAAGAATACCAGTAAACAGGTCCAGCATGTGACCTTGGTACTGCCTCGACCATCCCTGGTCTGGCTGCAGGAGAAGGAGCTCAAGCCCACGGATCAAGACACGGTCTACATCTGCTCTACACCCATCTACGGCCATATCCATGAGGAGTTTTCTACAGATGGTCTTAGGGGGATAGTTATGGGCAATAGACACTGCAATGATCGTATGGCCATTGCAGTGCCGCAGGACCGGGGTATCAAGATCGATATCCAACCTTACTTCTGTCTCAATAGGCTCAAACAGGACCTGCTGCTCAATGACGACGGTACCTTCTATGAGAAAAGGCCACCCATACCAAATCAGGACTATGGGGCTGCCATCAGCCTGACCTTCACATTGAGGCCCAATGCCGTCAAGACCATACCGCTGGTCATAGTCTTGGACTTTCCGGTGCAGAGGTACATAGATGGGGCCGAGTTCGAGAGGAAGTATATAAGGTACTTCAAGGACGCCAAGACCAGGCCAGTAGAGATGGCAAAGGTCGGCATGAAGGACTATCCAAGATGGCTACGGCGGACGTTGACCATCCAGAATAGGATATATGATCTGATACGCAAAAGTCCTTCCTACAAGACCGACAAGGCCGGGGCCTTGAGGCTGACCAGATTGATCCTCAATGAATTCAGCTTTCCCTTGTCCAATGCCGCTGTCTGGGTTGAGGATCAGGAAGGCCTGGAAAGGGCCAGGTTCCTCGAGTGCTTCGACTATGCCTACATAGACCCATCGGACGTGGATTGGTATTCCATGGTCCTGCTAGTACTATTTCCTAAGATCGAACTGGAGATCTGCCAGCGGTTCATAGACTCTATCTTGGCAGAAGATCCTACGCCACGATTCTATCACCACCACGCATCGTTTGTGGAGGCCCGCAAGCACTTCAGGGATTATCCTGAAGAATATGAAGGTCGGTCCCTAACCCAAATCCGGGATGCCACCAAGATCAAGGGAAGCATCGCCCATGACCTTGGCGCCATGCCCAAGGGTCATCCGCTTCGTAACGTCAGCGAGTATACTTGGTACAACAACAACTATTGGGTTGACCTCTTCCCGAAATTGGCAATGAGGGTCCTGAGGAACGTGAAATTCCTCGGCGATAAACAATTGCTGGAGAGGAATTGGGAAACCCTGAAGTTTGGGCTGGAGTTTCTGCTGACCTTGGACATAGACCGCGACGGCATACCTGAGGGCAACCCCAACGAGGTCAAGAATACATTCGATAACCTGGCCTTGTTCGGCGCAGACAGTTACGATGCCACACACTTCTTGGCTGGATGCAAGGCCATGATCAGGATGGCCCAGATGATAGGTGATAAGCAGGCTGAGGAAAGGATAAAAGGCTACTTCGATAAGGCGTATGCAAGCCTGGAGCGGCTCTGGAGGGATGTCCAGAAGCCAGACGGGCGAAGGCTCCAATACTATGTCACATGCCATGATCATGTCACCGGCAGGACCAACACCGATGTCTGGACAAACCAACTAGATGCAGTCTGGTATATGATCTCTATTGGGGAGGAGTCCTTCATACCCGAAGATAGGGTCAAGAAGATCCTCAAGACGATCTACCAGAACAACAGGACCACCATGGGCTGGGCCATGTGCCGTACCGAGGACGGACAGGCGGTCGAATCCGAACAAGGGCAGGACGTTTACACCACCTCTAACTATGTACTTGCCCAATTGCTAGGCTACTATGGCATGGTCAACGAGAGCAAGGAAGTATACAAGGCCATGGAAAAGGTAGTCTTCTATTATGGCAATTCCCTGATCACACCAGACAACATAAGGGCGGAGTTTGAACAGGAAGCAGGCGAGGATGCCCCGGGGCCCCACTACATAGTAGCTGCCTATCCAAGGCCTGGTGCGATACTTACGCATCTTGTCTTGCAACATGTCAAGCAGCTAAGAGAAAAGACAGGTCAAACAATCATAGCTTCTAGGCCATTGATGACCTTTGTTAGGAATCTCACTAGGTAGACTCCATGACCAAGATGACCGTTACAGTACTGGCCTGCTGGCTAATCCTACCAGCCACCATCTGGGCCATTGGGCAACAACGATACATAACGGAAAGGCCCACAGATGGCAGTTTCGCGATAGTGGATGGGCAAGAGCTTGCAAACATCTTTGTAGACATCAATGATTGGCCGGGCGTCCTACGGGCGGCCAATGACCTAGGGTCTGACATAGAACGCGTCACCGGCCGCAGGCCTATAGTGACCAGCGACCGGCAGCTCCTTGCCGGCAATGTGATCGTTGTCGGGACCATCAGCAAGTCCAAGGTCATTGATGGTCTAATAGGGGCCGGCAAGATTGACGTAAAGGATATTGCAGGCCAATGGGAGTCTTTCCTCATTGAGGTAGTACCTTCGCCCCTGCCACAGGTCACCTCCGCCCTTGTCATTACAGGCAGCGACAAGAGGGGGACGATCTATGGCATCTATGATCTGTCCGAACAGATTGGCGTATCCCCATGGTACTGGTGGGCAGATGTAAGGCCAGCGAACAAGGATGGCCTATTCGTAAAGGCAGGCAGGTATGTACAGGGCCCACCTTCTGTAAAATACCGCGGTGTGTTCATAAACGACGAGGCCCCCTGCCTGACCGGTTGGGTCAGGGAGAGGTTCGGGACCGTGCCTCCCAGTACCGACCCACCTATACCATCTGGGGTAGCCAATTATAACTCCGCCTTCTATGCAAAGGTCTTTGAGGCCCTGTTGAGGATAAAGGCCAACTACCTCTGGCCTGCCATGTGGAACAATGCCTTCAATGAGGATGATCCAAACAACCCTCGACTGGCCGATGAATACGGCATAGTCATGGGCACATCACATCAGGAACCCATGTTGAGGGCACAAAAGGAATGGGACAGGCGATATCTGAAGACACTGGGGACATGGAATTACTACAAGCATCCGGAGGTACTGCAGGCATTCTGGCGGGAGGGCATTCGGCGAAACAAGGCATACGAGAGCATCATTACCATAGGCCTTCGCGGTGCCAATGATACACCCATGATCCCCGGAGGGACCGTGGCAGAGAGCATGGCCCTGCTCGAACAGATCGTTGCGGTCCAGAGGAACATGATCGCAGAGGAGATCGATCCTGACCCCACCAAGGTGCCGCAGATGTGGTGCCTTTATAAGGAGGTCCTGGAGTACTACAAGGCAGGCCTGAGGGTCCCAGACGACGTGACGTTATTGTGGCCTGATGACAACTGGGGCAACATCCGTCGCCTGCCAACAGAACAGGAGCGAGGGCGTCGTGGCGGGGCAGGCATCTATTATCACTTCGACTATGTAGGCGGACCTCGTAACTATAAGTGGGTAAACACAAACCCGATCCCAAAGGTCTGGGACCAGATGAACCTGGCAAAGGCCTACGGTGCGGATCGGATCTGGATCGTGAATGTCGGGGATTTCAAGGGCATGGAGTTCCCGATGGAGTATTTTATGCACCTGGCCTGGGATAGTAGCCGATGGACGAATCATAACATCAGGGAGTACACAAGGCTGTGGGCCGAGCGGGAGTTTGGACCTGACTACGCTGAGCAGATCGCCTATATCATCACCCAATACACCAGATACAATGGCCGCCGCAAGCCGGAACTGCTTGAACCCACAACATACAGCCTCATCGATTATCATGAGGCAGATACAGTGGTGGCAGACTTCAAGGCCATAACCGCCATGGCAGAGGAGATCTATGCTAAGCTGCCAGATGCAAAGAAGGATGCGTTTTATGACCTTGTCCTTTTCCCAACAAAGGCATGTGCGATCGTAAATGAGCTATATGTGACTGCAGGCAAGAACGCCCTCTATGCCCGTCAGGGCCGTGCCAGCACCAATGACCTAGCAGACCTGGTCGAGAAGCTTTTCAAGGCAGATGCAGACCTGATGGACCACTACAACCACGTCTTTGCTGAGGGCAAGTGGAACCACTTTGCTGACCAGGTACATATCGGCTATACCTCATG
>JARYLO010000083.1 GCA_029907605.1 Sedimentisphaerales bacterium | reverse complement strand
GGCAGTGCAGGTTGCAACCAACGGTCGCCAGTGACAGGATCCGACTGCCAGGCAGGAAGTGGAACAATGGCTTTTTCTCCACCGGATCCACGTGGATAGCACATGGGAAACCGTACACCACGGTCCTCAACCTGCCGTCTATATTGATCCTAACCCGACAGTCACCCGCCCTGCCAGGCGATATGACACAGCCCTTCGGGCACAGCTGGCATTGCACCTCTGCCATGGAAGCCCCCATGCATCGGCCTCGATAATGGACAGGTACCATGCTATTGCCAGGCTGGCTGCTGGTCAACAGCAAGATTGACTGACTGGCCTCGGTTGCCTATGATCCTAGCTTTGTTGCCATGACTGTCATAGACAAGACGACCACCGAATTCATAGATGACCAGGCCATCGTTGATACGCTCCAGGCCTGCCAGGACAAGAGCGGATCCACTGTCAGGTGTATTATCAAGAAGGCATTTGAACTAAAAGGCCTCCAGCCAGACCAGATCGCCAGCTTGATGCACATCAGCGACCCTGAACTGCTCGGTGAGCTATTCCAGGCGGCAAGACAGGTTAAGGAAAGGATCTACGGCAAGCGACTTGTAATATTCGCGCCGCTCTACATCTCTAACCTGTGCTCAAACGAATGCCTTTATTGTGCCTTCAGGGCAAAGAACAAGCTGGTCCACCGCAGGGCACTGACCCAAGAAGAGATCAGCGTTGAGGTCAAGGCCCTGTTGGATCAGGGCCACAAGCGGGTCCTTCTAGTCGCTGGCGAGGCCTACCCGCAGGAGGGCTTCTCCTATATCCTCAAGGCCATAGAGACCATCTATTCAACCACCAACGGGCGCGACCACATCAGGCGGGTAAATGTCAACATCGCACCGTTGACCCTAGAGGAGTTCCGCCAGCTAAAACAGGCCAAGATCGGGACATATCAACTGTTTCAGGAAACCTACCATAGGCCTACGTATATGGCAGTACATGCCGGTGGCCCCAAGAGGGATTATCTTTGGCGATTGACAGCCCTAGACCGTGCCATGGAGGCTGGTATAGACGATGTCGGTATAGGGGTCCTCTTCGGCCTATTCGACTGGCGATATGAGATACTTGCCATGATGCAACACATAAGGCACCTGGAGCAGCGATTCGGTGTCGGGCCTCACACCATCAGCGTCCCGAGGCTGGAACCTGCCACTGGCTCAGATCTGGCAAGCCATCCGCCAAAGCCAGTCAGTGACCTGGACTTTAGGAAGATCATAGCCATACTCCGTTTGGCCGTGCCATATACCGGCATCATCATGTCGACCCGTGAGACCCCGAACCTGAGGAGGGAGAGCTTTGCACTTGGTGTATCACAGATATCTGCTGGCAGTCGCACAGACCCAGGGGGCTACTCAAAGACCGACTATCAGGCAAGCCAGTTCTCGCTTGGAGACCACAGGCCACTAGACGTGGTCATCCAGGATATCGCGCGGCTCGGCTACATCCCATCCTTCTGCACCGCCTGTTATAGGCTCGGCAGGACAGGCCAGGACTTCATGGACCTGGCCAAGCCAGGCAAGATCCACATGCATTGTGACCCGAATGCCCTATCTACATTCATGGAATACCTGCTTGACTATGCCAGCCCTCAGACCAAGCGTGTGGGGCTGGCCTTGATCGAACAGGTCTTGGAACAGATGTCGCCTGCAGCCAGCAAGCGAGCAAAGGCCATGCTCCAAAAGGTGGAATCTGGACAAAGGGATGTCTTCTGCTAGTGGGTCTGAGGTCACCGGTCGCGGCTGTGGGCATGAGAGGTCTTGCAAGCCAAGATGGGCCGATACATCCAAGAAGACTAGGACAGTAAGATGACTGATACAACATCACAGGACAAGATGGACAGGCCTGCCAGGCACAAGGATCGAGCGGCAGAGATAGCCAATACATTCGAGTGGTTGATCACCGCCTTCATCCTGGCATTTCTGTTCAGGGCATTCGTGATGGAGGCATTCCGCATTCCTACTGGAAGCATGGCAGAAACACTCATGGGTGCCCATTTCAGGCTTGCCTGCCCAGAGTGCGGCTTTGAGTTCAACCATGGCTTCGTGCCCCAAAGATATGGCCTACCTGAGGACACCGTACCTTCGGTGCCAGTTGCGCTGCCACCAGTGAGGTGCCCCAGTTGCGGCTATGTAGAAAGAGGCCAGCCATTTGATCAGGCATCTGCCACCGTCTGCAATGGGGACAGGATATTGGTACTCAAGTGTCTATACCAATTCCTCCCACCAAAGAGGTGGGATGTGGTGGTGTTCAAGAATCCACGAAATCCCAGTCAGAATTATATAAAACGGCTGGTAGGGCTGCCTGGTGAAAAGGTAGAGATCTTTGACGGCGACCTATACATCAATGACCACATCGTCCGCAAGCCTCCTTCCATACAACGGGTCTTGTGGATGCCGGTGTATGACAATGATTTCCAGCCAGTACATCAGGAACTTGCTGTATTCAACCTCAGGCCATGGCAGATGCCATTCGATACTACAGGCACCTCGTGGAGGGTCGCTAAGGAACAGGATCCAACAAGCCTTATACTGGATGGCCCGCCAGATCAATTGCAGGCCGTGACCTATAGCTCGCCGTCTGCCAACGACTTTAGGACCGTCTATGCATACAACGACCTTGGATTGATCGCTACTGGTTCTACTGCCATCTGCAATGACCTCATGGTCAGATTCTATGTGGATCTTGGTGATCGATATTCCCAGGTTGGTGGTGCCATCAGCCGCAATGGCACACAGTACCAGGGCATAGTACATGCGGACGGCCTGATGGAATTGAAGGCCGTAGAGGCCGAACAGGTCAGGCTCCTCGCACAGGATCAGGCCCAGATCAGACCAGGCAGGCCAATCAAGTTCCAGTTTGCACACGTAGATAGGCAACTGGTTATGCAGGTAGGTAATAAGAGATTGGCATATCCCCTAGATGGCTCAAGGTCATCTGCATCCAAGACCACAGCCGTACCCAGGCTACAGATACTGGGCAGTGGTAGGTTGACCATCTGGCACATAGGGATCTTCAGGGATATATACTACACAAGCTATAACCCACGCGGCCCCAGATATGGGCCAGGTCATGCCACAGAAGGGAACCCTTTCCAGCTCGGACAAGAGGAGTATTTTGTGCTAGGTGACAATAGCCCCAACAGCGAGGATGCCAGGTGGTGGCCGGCCCCTAGCACCGCCAGCAGAGGACAGGCCCCGCCAAGGGCAGGTGTGGTGCCTAGTTACTACATGATGGGAAAGGCGATGGTGGTATATTGGCCTAGTGGCTTCCAGGTCCCATGGCCAGGCCCATTGAGGGACTTTGCTTACGGCCCGGACATGCCAGGCCCATTGCGGATCCTGCAGGCACTGATGAGGATGCGATGGATCCCCAACGTCGGCAAGGTGAGATTCATCTACGGGGGCATCAGCCAATAAGGCATTGTGCTGAAATCCTAGCGCCTCCTAACCGAAAGACATAGACACAGGCCTGTGTCTATGCCATACTCTTTGCACCGTTTGGTCAGATTTGGAAAGGATTGAGGATGCACCGAAGAAACGCGATTCTATCGTTAACAGTCCTTCTGAGTCTCTCTTTGACCTATGCCCAACAGGTCAAACCTGTAATCAAGGAGATAGCAACACCTATACCCTTGACAGATGTCCGACTGACCGGTGGGCCATTGAAACGCGCACAGGATCTGGATGCCGAATACCTGCTCCGGCTTGAGCCAGACAGGATGATGGCAGGCTATAGGATAAGGGCAGGTCTACAGCCTAAGGCAGAGGGTTACGGAGGATGGGATTCACCATCAGGCAGGCAACTAACTGGCCATATCGCAGGGCACTACCTTTCTGCAGTCAGTCTGATGTATGCAGCCACTGGCGACGAGAGGTTCAAGCCAAGGGCAGACTACCTGGTAAAGGAGCTAAAGGAGGTCCAGGACAAGCGAGGGACAGGTTATCTGGGTGCCATTGCAGATAAGGACGGCACCGATGGTGCGGTCATCTTTGAGCAACAGATCGCAAAGGGACAGATCCGCTCAGGCGGGTTTGATCTAAATGGGATGTGGTCTCCCTGGTATACCCTACATAAGACCTTTGCCGGCCTAAGGGATGCATACAGATATACGGGCAACAAGACTGCCCTAGAACTGGAGATCCGATTCGCTAGCTGGGCAGAAAAGGTCCTCTCAGGCCTGACAGACCAACAGATCCAACAGATGCTCAACACCGAGTTTGGCGGGATGAATGAGGTATTGGTGGACCTGTATGCAGACACCGGCGATGCCCGCTGGCTGAGGCTTGCAGATCGCTTCTATCACCGCCAGATCGTCGAACCACTTGCCCGACACATAGACATACTGCCAGGCAACCACGGTAACACCCAGGTGCCCAAGCTGCTTGGCTGCCTGGTGGAGTTCATATACACAGGTGATCTGACCAATGGCTTTGCTACAGGGTTCTTCTGGGATTGCGTGGTCCATCACCACACATTTGCTACAGGTGGCCACGGCAGGAACGAGTATTTTGGCCAGCCAGACAGGCTCTATGAGATCATAGATGGTAGGACCGCAGAGACATGTAATGTATACAATATGCTGAAACTAACCAGGCGGCTCTTTGCCATCAGGCCCGACGCAGAGTATGCCGAGTTCCAGGAGAGGGCACTATTCAATCACATACTCGGCTCAATAGACCCCAACGATGGCAGCACATGCTATATGGTCCCTGTCGGCCAAGGGGTACAGAGGGAATACCAGGATATGTTCAGCAGCTTTACCTGCTGTGTTGGCACCGGCATGGAAAGCCACGCCCTACATGGCGACGGGGTATATTACCACGCAAAGGACCGGCTTTGGGTTAACCTTTATGTACCGTCCATAGTCCAGTGGCCGCAGGCTGGTGCAAGGCTTGCCGTTGAGACCGACCTCCCGGAGGGCGAAAAGGCCAACATCACGCTGTCGCTCAAGAATAAAAGGAGGTTTACCTTACTACTCCGCAGGCCTGGCTGGACCACAGAACAGTTTGCGATCAATGTGAATGGCCAACAGATCCCAGTCCCGCAGACCAGCCAAAGGCCAAGTAGGGATGATCGGAGCTACCCATTTGCTAGTGGTTCATATGTGGAGCTGGATAGGACCTGGTCAGATGGAGATAGGATAGAGGTGCACCTACCCAAGCAACTAAGGCTTGAGAGGCTAGCGGACAACCCGCAATGTGCGGCCATCATGTGGGGGCCACTGGTATTGGCAGCGGATCTCGGATCGCAGCCCAGAGCTAGGAGGGATAGGTCCGAGGCACAGCGTCCCCAGATTCCCGCACTGGTAGTACCTGAGGGGCCAGTGGATCGATGGCTAGTGCCGGTCGAAGGCAAGGCACGGTGGTTCCGCACGAAGGACGCAGGCAAGCCCAATGATCTTGAATTATGTCCCTTCTACCGCCTCCATAGAAGGACCTACATGGCCTACTTTGACATCTTCACACCTGCCGAGTGGGAAAGGCGTGCTGCAGAACGCCAGGCAGAACAAGAACGGCAGGCCCGCCTCGAGGCAGCAACCGTGGCCTACGTCCAACCAGGCCAGATGCAGCCTGAACGGGACTTCAATATGCAAGGCGAACAGACATCCCCTGTCAGGTTCCAAGGCAGGGCAGGAAGGCGGGCTACAGGCTGGTTCTCATTCGACATACCGGTGGACGCGAATCACCCGATGGCCCTGGTGGTGACCTACAATACCGACCAGCAGCGTACATGCAGCTTTGATATCCTCCTTGACGGCCAGAGGATCGGCCAAGAGACGATAGGGCGCAGAAGCCCTGAGCAACAGGTCCGTTTCTTCGATGTGGAATACCCCATACCATCGGATCTGATCAAGGACAATGGGAAGGTGACGGTCAGGTTCCAGGCCCAACCAGGTAGCCAGACTGCAGCCGTGTACGGCATAAGGATGATCAGGGCAGACGCAATCCGGTAGCTGCAAGATGCATCAGGTCGGGCTGGTACTGCTGATCCTAGTAGCGAACACCGCCAGTCCCGAGCAGTTCTTTGGGATACGTGTTGTAGACGATCGGACAGGTCGAGGTGTCCCGCTTGTCCAGCTCCAGACCGTAAACCATCTCAGTTTTTTTACAGATAGCGCCGGATGGGTCGCCATACTAGAGCCAGGATGGGAGGGCAAGCAGGTATACTTCTTCGTATCTAGCGATGGGCACGAATACCCAAAGGATGGATTTGGCCTTCCCGGTACCACAGTTACGGTCAGACATGGTACAAGGCTTACGCTCAAGATCGCCAGGATCAATATCGCCGAAAGACTCTACAGGATCACTGGCGAAGGCTTGTACAGGGACAGCCTCCTATTGGGCGAACCCTGCCCTATTCGGTCACCGCTAGGCAGTGGCGGTGTTGCAGGCCAGGACTCTGCCTTTGCATTACCATATGACAACCGGATCTTTTGGTTTTGGGGAGATACCACTGGCATGCACTATCCTCTGGGCCACTTCTGGATGGCAGCAGCCACCTCGCAGCCGCCCTGGCTTGGCGGACTGGATCCATCTAAAGGCATCGATCTGGAGTACCTGACCGATCAGGCCGGCTTTAGCAGGCCTGTGTGCAGACTGGATGTGACAAGCGGCATGATATGGGCCGATGCATTCGCCACCGTGCTTGATCGACAGGGACATCAAAGATTGGTCTGCCATTACAGACACGTGCAATCACTAGATAAAGTCTTGGGCCACGGGCTTGCCATCTTTAATGACCAGACCCAGCAATTCGACAAGATCCGCGATCTTGATATCAACGACCTGTGGCTGTACCCACCGCAGGCCCATCCGGTCAGGTATAAGGTAGACCAGACACAGTATCTGATGCTGGGAGAGGTCTTTCCAACCATTAGATTCAAGGCCGACCTAGACACATTCTGTGACCCCTGCAAGTATGAATCCTGGACATGCCTTGTACAAGGCCAAAAGAATGGGCCTTACCAGGTCCTGCGAGACCCAAATGGAAACCTCCTCTGGCGTTGGGCGTCTGATACCAGACCTGTGGACATATCCCTGGAAAGAGAGCTCATAAACCAGGGCCTGATCAGACCGAATGAGGCCAGATTCCAATGCGTGGATGTAGATACCGGCCAACCAGTAGTCCTGCATCGTGGCTCTGTCGCATGGAACCCATTCAGGACTAGATGGATCTGCATAGCGGTCCAGCAAGCCGGTCGCTCGTATCTGGGCGAGGTATGGTATCTGGAATCCAGGTGGCCTACTGGGCCATGGGTAAGGGCAAAACGGATCGTTACGCACAGACAGTACTGTTTCTATAACCCCGTACATCACCCGTTCCTGGATCAGGCAGGCGGCCGGATCATATACTTCGAAGGAACATACTCCCATACCTTCTCGGGCAACTGCTCGCCAACGCCAAGGTACGACTACAACCAGATAATGTACAGGCTCGATCTGGCAGACCCAAACCTGGCTGCGGCCTACGCTCCTTGACCAGCCCAGGGCACCCCTTACAATCTCAGGCGTGCATCCTACAGACCACAAGCCAGCACCTGGCAAATGGACCTGGCATATATTGTCAGATTGGCTGCTATACGCCCTGCTTCGCATCGTAGCGGCCATGGCGATGGTCTTGCCCATTGCAATCGATATGTGGATAGCCAGGTTGGCCGGCAGGGCACTTTGGCTACTCTATCGCCGCGGAAGGACCAGGGCGATAGAGAATCTAAAGGCCAGCTTCCCAGACAAGGACAGGGTCTGGATCAACAGCGTAGGCCGTAGGAGCTTCGAACAGATAGCCATGCTCGGCATGGATGTGATCTTGACACAGAAGATAGTTAGGAAGGACAACTGGAGGCGGTACTCAACATTCAAACACGTCGAACGCGTCAAGTGGATGATGAAGGAGGGAAGGGGCCTGATCTTGGTGACGGGCCATTACGGGAACTTTGAGATCATTGGCTATATGTTCAGCCTATTTGGGTTTCAACTCTACAGCATAGCTAGGCCCCTGGACAACCGGTTCGTGGATCGCTGGCTTCGGTCCATAAGGGAAAGACACGGACAGAGGATTATCGACAAGAAGGGGGCTGCAGATATGATGCCAAGCCTTCCATCATCCGTGTCCATAGGGATGATCGCAGATCAGGATGCAGGCAGAAAGGGTATCTTTGTAGACTTCTTCGGCAGGCCTGCCAGCACGTTCAAGAGCATCGCATTGCTCGCAGTAACCCGCCAGATGCCGGTGGTGGTCGGCTATGGCAGGAGGATCGGGAACAGATTCTTCTTCGAGATCGGCGTTACCAGGATCATCTTCCCTGACCAATGGCAGGACAAGGACGATCCTGTACGATGGGTCACTGTAGAGTTTACAAAGGCCATAGAACAGTTCGTCCGGGAGGACCCAACCCAATATTGGTGGGTCCATCGGAGGTGGAAGACCAGGCCACGTGGCCAGGCCAAAGGCCCTGCTGCAGTAGGACTGGCCGAGACCTCTGCAAGCGGATTGGAAAGGGGATGATCATGGGAACAAAGGGCCCTGTACGCATCAACAACAGGCAGTTGGTAGAGTTGGCCAGTAAACAGCCGGGGGTGATAGAGGCGAGGATCATCAGAACCGAAGATGTAGTGACAGGCGCGTGGGTGGAATGGAAGTGCAGGTTTGGCTGTGACGGATATGGTCAGTGCCTTGTCTGTCCACCTTACACGCCAAGGCCAGAACAGACCCGCAAGGTCCTGGATGACTACCGACGCGCGCTATTGATACACTTCAGTCCAAAGGCCCAGGTCAAGGCCATCGTCGCAGAATTGGAGAGGACCGTCTTCCTGATGGGGGCATGGAAGGCCTTTGGGCTTGGTGCCGGACCATGCTATTTCTGCAGCAAGTGCCCTGTCCCGGATGGACCCTGCAGGCATCCAGAGAGGGCCAGACCTTCGATGGAGGCATGCGGCATCGATGTGTACAGTACGGTGCACAGGGCTGGCCTCCCACTGGAGGTGGTCAGATCCACCAGCCAATGCCCCAACTACTATGGTCTATTACTGGTCGACTGACCCTTGCGGCTCTATCACATGTGGTATATCCTCAAGGGGACAGCCTTGGCACCTCGGGCTGGGTCTGCAGTACTGCTTGCCCAGCCTGACCAACAGTGCATGGTATTCGTTATAGAGGCCCAGATCTGCAGGCAGGTGCCTATGGAAGAGGTCTTGAAGCTGGTCATAATCAAAAGGAGGCTCTATCAGGCCGTGCCTGGCCATGATCCTGGCGGTGTATGCATCCACAACGAATTTGGGTCGGTCAAGGGCATAGAGGAGTATAGAGTCGGCGGTCTCAGGGCCTATCCCGCTGATAGAAAGCAGTTGTTGTCGTAAGGACTCGGTAGGCACATTGGCCAGGGCATCCAGATCTCCCTTGTACCTGGTAAACAACCATTCCAACAAGGCCCGTAGCCTCCCTGCCTTGATATTATAATACCCAGCAGGCCTGATCAGCATGGCCAGGCGATCCTTATCGAGCTTGTACAGGGCCCTAGGCTCAAGCAGTCCGTGTGCCTTGAGATTGTTGATGGCCTTCTCGACGTTGGCCCAGTTGGTGTTTTGCGTCAGTATTGCACCGACCATCACCTCAAACCTGGTCTGACCAGGCCACCAGTGCTGAGGGCCAAACCGCTTGAAGAGACGGTCAAATATGCACCTGATAGGGTCTTGTGAGCTGGTCTGCTGTCTGGACATTGGTCCGGTATTGTATTAGGCCAGCCTACAAAGTAAACTGCCTGACTAACCCATTGGCGATAGTGGCATTGAGGACAACGCAATAAGATGGCATCAAAAGGCAGCAATGGCAGAAGGAGAAGGATCGGTTCGAGCCAACTACTGAACTTTGCAAAGGACTCCTATCTGGAGAGGACCAGCCGTCCGATATATGCGATCCTCTTTCTACTACCACTAGTGATCTTCTATGAGATCGGTACGGTCCTGATCAACACCGACACACTGAATCAATCCCAGGTGAGGGTAGTGGCATTCGTGTGGCTGCAAGAGCTGTTTAGGTATCTGGGTTTCCAAGAACAGGTAGTATGGATCATCCCCCCTCTTGTGGTAGTGATGGTCTTGTTGGGGCTGCAGATCGCATCCAACAAACCCTGGGCCATCTATCCTGCGGACCTGATCCCTATGGCAGGTGAGTGCATCCTGTTGGCCGCACCACTTGTGGTATTGAGCCTCCTGCTGAACACCCAGCCGCCTACCCAGAACCAATCAGCCACCCATATACCCGTTTCCCTAGCCATGGCATCGGCCACCACCCCATCCTCCCTGCTTGCCAGTATTGTCACCGGTATCGGCGCTGGCATATACGAAGAACTTGTCTTCAGGCTCATCTTGATATGCCTGCTGGTCATAATATTCCAGGACCTGCTACGTGCCCCGTACACAAACGCCCTTGTCATGGCAATAGTGATATCTGCCGCACTATTCAGCGCCCACCACCACATACTCTTCGTAGGTGGCCGCCTAGGTGTAGGCCTGCCATTTACATGGGCAGAGTTCGGCTTCCGGACCATCGCAGGGGTATACTTCGCCATCCTCTTTGCCATAAGGGGCTTTGGCATCACTGCTGGTACGCATGCCTTCTACGATATCATAGCCACGATCCTAAACTGGTTCTTCTACAATGGCTAGCAGATCCAAAAATTCCTGAGCAACGGACAACAATATTAGTCTTTGTCAGCAAAGACTTTACAGTACTACCGTCCTATAAGGGGCAAGGATGCCCTTATCAGTATTGATAACAGGCCTTGAATCACATACCCTTGCTGGATATAATCAAACTTGTAAAAGATCAGTGGGGTTTGTGCCTATGGAATTACCGCAGATAAATGTGGCCGTTGAGCAACTGACCTTCAGCCTTTTCCAGAGGCCCTTGCATCCGGAACTCTTCCAGATCTATGCCAGTAGGGAGATAAAGACCGAGCGTTACCAATCGCTCATATGGGTGACCGGATGCACACACGTGATAACCGTCTTCTATGGCAAGGATTGCCTCACTGAGGTCATCAGCCCTCCAAATCAGTTGCTCCCATCGAGGGGACTGCTAGAACGGTTCCAGTTCAGGGGCCCAAGGACTCATAAGTGCACGCTCAGCAGGGGGATCAGCTACATGATGGATCACCAGATAGAGAAGATGACCCCTACGCTGTACAAACAGAGCAGGGCAGACCTGGAACGATTCGCCAGGAATAGGGGCCTGTTAGTCAGCTTCCCTGAGCTGGAGGTAGGTAGCCTTGAACCGTTCTGCTTTGTGGACTTCGAGGCAAGGCTAAATGAATTGCATGTCCATACCTTTGCGGCATACCCAGACCAGGTGGCCATAGTAAAGACCCAATCCTTATTCGACCTAAGGGTCTAGGACATCCAGTATTCGCGCGCATCTTGCGGCCCGCAGCCATGCGGGCCTTTTTTCTATAGGTCCTCTTGTCTACTAGCCCTGATGGGACCCCCAAGGGGTTGAATCCCTGAGACCGTGAGCCTCAGCTCAATCGTGCCCTGGGCCGCCCTTTGCATCTGGATCGCATCTATTCCCAAAGGTACTGGGCCACCTGCCAGGGCCTGCATCAGACCAACTGCCTGGTCAAACCTTATGCCCTTTGCCACAACCTCGATAGTATCCTTTGACCTATCGCCTACCTTTGCAGCAGTGCCAAGGGCCAATGCCTCGGTCCTGTCTGCCAGGCCTAGCCTGCTGATCGTAGACCTGACCTGTGCGGCCAGGTCCATCCGGCCATCAAGTCGCACGCCACCTGCTGCCAACTGCCTATGCAGCAGGGTGATCCTACCAGCCTTTGCAGCCAACTGGTGCAACTGGACCTGTTGATCTGCGATCCTTTGTCTAAGTAACCCTATCTCGCTGTAGATAGATGCGACCACGTACAGGTATAACCCAAGGCACGCCATCCCTGTCATGATCAATGACCGCCTGCTCATATGCCTAGATGCCCTCATGACTTTTGACCTTCAATGAGCCTGTGATAGCAAATACCACCTGCTGATCTGCCTGACCCTTCTGGACCTCTAATCCCCCAATGGGGGCCATGGAACCAATCCTCTGGCACCACTGATCTACCTGTTCGGGTGTCACTGCCCTGCCCTGGAT
>JARYLO010000082.1 GCA_029907605.1 Sedimentisphaerales bacterium | reverse complement strand
GAGCCAGAGAGGGGAGACATAGGTAGTTACGAGAGCTTTGTCAATACACAGGCACTGGCCATCACGCAGCCTCAGGTAATTGAGAGGGTCCTAGACGATCTATTGCCTCGCAATCTTGCATTCTTCACAGGCCAAAAGAGTGGCAGGTTTGCTGGCCTGAAGATGCGGATAGAATCCCTCAAGGGCCCCACTACACCCAAGGATAGACTCAGACAGGCCATAGCAGACGGCATCATAACTGCCCAGGCCAGGCGAGGAACGAACTACATCGTGGTAAGCATGGTCTACACCAATCCCGATGAGGCAAGGCAGATAGTAGACTCCTTTATCCGCAATTACATGGCCGTATCCGCTTACAGGGACACACTGAAGGAGGAGGCAGACCTGAGACTACTGGAGAACCACCGCAAGGAGCTTACAGAGAAACTCCAGCAGCATTATGAGCAGATCCGCCAGTTGGGCCAGGTCTATGGCACCACGATCCTTGACACCAGACAGGACATGGTAACTGGACGGCTTGCTGCCTTGATGTCGGAGCTGTCCAGACTTGAGGCCACAAGGATCGGCCTAGAGGCAGAACTTCAGGTCCCTGAGTCAGTTGACACCAATGCCCCTGCGATCACGCCAGAGGACGTCAACGCCATCCTGGCCAGTGCCACTACCTTGGTAGCCAGGAATCAATTCATAAACTCAGATCCCATGGTGCAGGACCTGACCAGGAGGATCATAGATCTTGAGCAACAGTTGGTTGCATCCAGACAGACGATGTCACCAGATAATCCAGCGATCCGAACCCAGGAGCAGTTGCTTGAACAGTTCAAACAGAGGCTCCAGGATCGGAAGAAGGAGGTGGAGGCAGACTACCAACAGGTCCTGGCCGAGCAGAGGAGGCTGTCCCTTGAACAGCTAGAAAGGGCCAGGCGTGAGGCAGAGAGGTCTAGAAGGCAGCAATTGGCACAAAGGCGGCAGGAGATCAGGGCCTCCATAGAGAGGCTGAAGGCCCAGGAGGACAGGCTCCGTCAGGTCATCTCTGAGCAGGACGAAATTGCAAAGAAGATGGGGCGGACCGCTGTGGACATACAGACCTTGCAGTGGGAGTTGGAGCTGGTCAAGAAGGACCATGATCTTGCTTATGCTCGGCTGGCAGAGAAGGAGCTAGAACGTAGGAGACAGCCGAGGATCACGATCCAGTCACCTGCAGATGTGGAGAAGGTGGAGGACAAGAGACCTAAATATGCGGCCGCCATGGCATTCGCAGCATTCGGTGCCGGCTGTTTCCTTGCATTCTTGGTCGATAAGTCCGACAAGAGGCTAAGGGGGCCTGCAGAGATCACAAAGACATTGAGGATACCGGTCATAGGGACGGTCACAGATACCACCATCCCAAGTCCGCAACTGGCCGCAGCTCACGTGGCAGAGGACCTGCAGACCATTCGGACCAATATTGGACTGCAGGGGGATGGTGTGGTGCCAAAGAAGTTGGTTGTGACCAGCCCCAGCCTGCAGGAGGGTAAGACGAGCCTGGCCATCAACCTGGCCACGAGCCTGGCAAGGGCTGGCAGGCGTGTATTGCTGGTAGATGGCGACCTACGCAAGCCAGATCTGGTTGCCCTGATGGGCATACCTGTGCCCGCACCTGGCAGTGGCCAATCGATCGATGTGGATGGGTTTAGTTATGTCCTGTGTAGGACCGGCCTTGCGGAGCTGGATGGCCTGATACCAGCTGGTGCCCCTACGGCAGATCCATATGAGGTCATCAGCTCCAATGATCTGGCCAGAAAGGTAGAGCAATTCGGCAGGGAATACGACCATATCATCATAGATACCCCGCCAGTCCTGGCCTTTGCGGACGCCCTGATCTGGGCAAGGATGGCAGGTGCGGTCTTGATAGTCAGCCGTGTAGGCCGCACCAAGACGACGGATATTGAGGAGGCCAGGATGAGGCTGTTGCAGACAAAGGCAAGGATCCTGGGGACCGTGGTAAACAAGGTCAGACCGGACCAGCGGTACAACCGATATCGACCGAGTTACTATGCGGGGCAAGGCCCACAAGACCTACAGCGCAGGCCCCGTAGTAAGGCACTGCTCTTACCCATAGAGTCCGTGCCTGCCAGTGGGAAGGACCAGAAGGTCCTCAAGTAAGGGCAGTCAATGAAGATCATTGCCTTTTTGGGGGATCTAGATCTGCGGCAATGCAGGATCCTGCGGATGGCCCTCTTGGATCCTGTGCTCTCTGACATGTTTTTGTCGGCCCATCAACAGTCAGGTGGCGGCGAGGGGGATACTTACCTGCTGGTTGATCTCGGAGGCGGGGGGAACTGCTTTCTTGTCCCAAGGCAATGGCGGACCGGATTTCCTGACAAGCTCAAGAAAGACCTTGATGATCACCTGGATCTGGTATCTATCGTTCCAGCTAGACCAAGTAGGTGGATCCTGATCGCAAACGGCAGGTACGCCGCATTTGTAAATGCAGGGCTGGTAGACTCCTTGCTGGACAGGTGCAAGGCACCTGTACTCGCCTTGATGGCAGACCCTTCGCTTATCGGATATCACGAGCGGCCGGTCTGTGATGGGCAGCAGGTCCTGGGTTTTCGCAGGTTCTATGAGGATGGACTGGAACCTGCCCCATTCCCGCAGACGTGGCCGCACTATCTGTTTATCAGGTCAGATTACCTCGATTTGTTGCCAGGCAAGGGCCGTTTGCCCACCGATTTTAGGATCGTGCCCCAAACCCTGGTCAGCTCTAAGGTACCACTTGCCTGTTTCAATATCGCAGGTATAGGGTTGGACCTTGCTGAGCCAGCAGGGCTGCTGGGCTTCTTTGTTCATCAGGCCAAGAGGTATGACCAGGTCCGGTCAGGCTGGCAACTACTAAGGGGGCCCGTACGCTACAATGGCTGCAAGGTGGTGGGCAGGGTCTGGTTGGGCCCTGGTGTGTGGTTTGGGCAGGAAGTGGCGTTGGTTGGCCCTGCTATAGTGGGCAATTGTGCAAGGCTGGAGCAGGGATGTTCCATTATCCGGTCCATCATAGGCCAGAACGCAATAGTGGATGCAGGCTCATGTGTGAAGGATGCGATCCTAGTGGATCAGGAGCTCCAAGCGGCCAGGCATGACGATGAGAGGGCTAATGTCTATATATCCATACCAGCAGGCCATTATGTTCGGTGGCCCTGGTACGCATATGCGGGACTACCAAAACGGATGGTTGATGTGGTATTTGCAATCATCATACTTACCCTATTTGCGCCGATCGCTCCGATCATCGCTATAGCCATAAAGCTGGATTCCCCAGGTCCTGTCTTCTTCAGGGATCGCAGGGAAGGTCGGCATGGCAGGCCGTTTATATGTCTGAAGTTCCGAAGCATGAAGGTGGGTGCAGATCGGATACAGGGCTATCTGAGGCAGATAAGTGAGGTTGACGGCCCACAATTCAAGATAACTGACGACCCGAGGATAACCAGGGTCGGCAGGTTCCTGCGGGAGACATACCTGGATGAGTTGCCGCAATTCGTCAATGTCTTGTTGGGTCAGATGAGTGTCGTTGGCCCAAGGCCATCACCAAGGGCAGAGAATGTCCTGTGTCCATATTGGAGATACACAAGGCTTTCTGTACGCCCAGGGGTGACAGGCCTCTGGCAGGTAAAGAGGACACGACAGCAGGGCAGGGACTTCCAGGAGTGGATCGAGTATGATACCCAGTATGTCCGTCAGATCGGCCTGCTATTGGACCTGCGGATCTGCTGGCAGACCTTGAAGAAGATGATCAGCAAGTTCATCGGTCAGTTTTGACAGAGGTAGGCACTGTGAGAAGGCGTGGGTTCTTCAATTGGCGGTTGGCTGCGGTATTGGTGTTGGGCCTGGTCGTGGTCGGCACTACTGCAGTTGGGTTGCGGCAGATACAGAAGGCAGGCCGGGGCCAGGCGGCCCTGCTTGCTGGCAAGGCTGCATACGAAAGGGGGGACTGGTTGGCTGCTGCGACCAATCTCGGCAGGTACCTTTCTGGCCACCCTGATGATGTGAATGCCTTGATGCTCTATGCGGATGCGCAGCTAAACATCAGACCGCAGAAACCGGGTAATACCAACCAGGCCATTGCTGCATACAAGAATGTACTTCGCGTGCAGAACACCAATCTTGAGGCAGCAAGGCGGCTGGTAGAGATCTATCTGGCAGGTGGGGCACCAGGTGAGGCGGAGCTGACTGCTAGGCGGTTTATACAGGATAATCCCAATCCACATCCCCAGATCCAGGTGATGCTTGGTGTGGCACTGGCCCAGATGGGTAGGTTCGCAGAGGCAGTCGAACAGTGGCAGGGGGTGATAGACCGCGATCCTTCATACATACAGGCCTACGAGGCCATTGGTAGGCTCGCCATGCAAAGACCTGCGGACGTCAACATGCCGGCAGGCCACTGGTTCGACCTTGCGGTCCAGAGGAATCCCTCCTCTGCCCTTGCCAGGCTGGCAAGGGCAGGACACTACCTGGCCACAGGAAGGCGAGCGCAGGCCGTGGAGGATCTAGAGGCTGCCCAGGGGATGGATCTGAGCGATGTACAGGTCAGGCTCAGGCTCGCGATGCAGTTGATCCAGGCTGGGCTCATAGAGCAGGCCAGGGGCCATCTTGAGCAGGCGGTAAAGACCAATCCGCAGGAGTTGGGGGTCTGGCAGCTTTGGGCGGAGGTGGCCTTAAGGTCTGGTGACATCAAGATGATGGCACAGGTGGCAGAGGATGGACTTGCCAACCTAAAGGCTAGGTCGATCGACTTCATGCCGCAGGCGGCGGAGCTATTCATCCATGCAGGACAGTTGGACAGGGCGGCTAAGTGCCTTGGGGAACTCAAGGAAAAAGACATCCTGCCGCCAGTGACCGCGTACATTGAAGGTCTGCTGGAGTCCCGCAAGGGTAGATTACCCCAGGCGATCTCTGCATGGCATCGCGCATTGGGGCTGGGGTTTAGGTCTAGGCAGATAAGATTACTGTTGGCCAATGCCTATGCCCAGCAGGGCGACATGGCCGCTGCAGCAGACCAATTGCAGGTCCTCTGCTCTGAGGAGCCGAACGTACCAGGCCCCTACTTGGCCCTTGCCAGGCACCTGGCCAGGGTGGGAGACTGGTCCGGGGTCCGTGACCGTACAAGGGCAGCCTTGAAGGTGGCCCCTGATGCGATCGAGGCAAGGCTGCTAGAGCTGGAGGCACAGATCCAACTAATTGCCCAGGCAGGCAGGCCTGCAGATGACCCAGAATGGAACTTGATCGAATCCCAGCTTACTGGCCTTGAATCCGTGCCTGAGATATCCACCTATGTAAGGTTCATGAGGCTGCAGACCGCATTGGCCAGGTCGGATTTGGCAGGTGCCAGGAGTATCGCAGATGCCATAGAACCTGCCAGTGATGAGGATAGGATCAGGCTGGCGGTGTTCAAGGCCCAGATCCTTGAGCGGCTTGGCCAGGCCAGGGAGGCAGAGGACATACTGCGTGATACGGTCCGGCAGTATCCAGGCCAGCCACAGCCATTGAGGGCCTTGGCACTGTTATACCTTGGCAGGGGCCAGACCGCTGAGGCACAGAAGGCACTAGAGGAGGGCCTGCCACACATGGAAAGCCCAGCAGCAAAGAGGGACCTGGCATTGCTGCTGACCAGTATCTATGACCGGTCTGGGGCCGCGGATCGGTCTGTGGAGCTACTAGAGGGCATTGCCCGGGCGGAGCCCAATGCCATCTGGCCGAGGATCAGGTTGCTGGGCTATCAGAAGGTCCTATCCGATCAGGCAAGGGCACAGGCACTGGTGGACCAGATAAAGTCCGCTGAGGGGCAGACAGGCTGGCAGTGGCATATAGCCCAGGCCAGGGTGTGGCTGGCAAGTCCGGAGTTCAAGAGATATTACCCCCAGCTGGTCAGTATCTTGAGGGAGACGATCGCTGCCCGCGGTGCTGATGTAGAGGGCTGGCGGCTCCTTGCTGCGGCCTATGAGAAGGCAGGGGAGTTGAAGCTGGCCATCTCCACCTACAGGGAGGCCCTGGACCGCAGACCTGACGACCTGGGCTTGGTGGTGGCAATGGTTGCAGCATTGTACAGGGCCCAGGAGTACCAAAAGGCAGAGCAGGTACTACAGGAGGCCGCAAAGCGGAGTTTGGTCCACCCTGCACTGGATGGCCTGAGGTTCCAGGGTCTGATGAGGCTTGGCCAGCTTGATAGGGCAGCGGACCTGGCCGAAGAGGTCTGGACCGCCGACCCGAACAACCTTCACGCAGCACTGTCTTTGGCCCTGTTGAGGTCGCAGCAAGGCCAATTGGACCAGGCCCAGCAGATGCTCGAACAGATCCACAGGACCGATCCCAACTGGATACCTGCAGCCTCGGCCCTTGCCAGGTTATATGTCAGGCGGGGCATGGCCCAACAGGCCATGCAGATCTGTGATAGGCTGGTGGAGGCCCGCAAGGATGTCCCTAGCCTCCTGGTGCGGGCACAGGTACGTATGGGGCTCGGTCAGACAGAGCAGGCGGCTGCGGATCTAGACAGGGCGGTACAGATCAGCAGCGAGGATCCGGAGGTCTGGGTGGCAAGGAGCAGCTTCCTGAGGGCTAGTGGGCTGATACAGCAGGCCTTGCAGGACATGGATAGGGCCCTCGCTATTGCAAGGGATAGTACAGCAGTACTTGGCCAGGCACTAGACCTGTTCTTGGCATCTGGGGATCCGAAGCGCCGTGCCCAGGCCAGGCAGATGGTGGAGGAGGCGGCCAAGGCGAGGCCAGATGATCCACAGGTTCAGTTGTTGCTGGTCAGGTTCTTGCTTGCAGATGGGCGTGGCCCATCTGAGGCCCAGGCGGATCAGATCCTCCAGCAGCTTACCTCCAATATGCCTAGGTTGAGCGAACCGTGGTTGCTGTGGGCGGAGTTATTGCTGAATCAGGCCAATGCCGGCAAGGCCTTGGATGTCATCTTCAGGGGTCTGGCCCACCATCCAAACGACAGAGGTCTCTTGAGGCTGAAGGCCAGGGCAGAGGCAAGCCGCTCGCCTATGCTTGCCTTGCAAACCCTCAGGGGCCTATACGAGCTGGACCCAAACGACACGGACCCGGTCTTGGAGCTTGCAGGGGCATATGTATCCACAGGCGAGCCTGAGAGGGCTGTGGCCCTTCTTGATAAGCACCTAAAGTCCTGTAGACCTGAGGACAGGCCCAGGTGTCAGGCCTCTTTGGCCATAGCACTGCACAGGGCAGGCAGGAAGGAGGAGGCGGCAAGGGCCGTCTCCGTCTTGGCAGAGGCAGGGCAGGATCGACCTATAGTGCTCCTAACCCGGTCGCGGCTTCTGGCACTGGATCAGCAATGGTCTGCTTTGACTGACCTTGCAAGGTCATGGCTTGATGCCCACCCAAATGAGATCTCTACCATCACGGCAATGGCAGCAGAACTGGGCCGCCGTGATGAATCACAGGCCAAGCAGACTGCTTTGGATATCCTCAGGCTTGCTACAGAAGGGCGGCCAAATGCCGCAAGGGCCTTGATGTTGCTCGCCCAGCTTTACCAGCAGCAAGGCCAGGACCAGGAGGCCGCAGGGCTTTACAGACAGATCCTCAAGACAGAGCCAAACAATGTAGTTGCCATGAATAACCTGGCCTGGATACTCAGTGAGTCGCTGGGTAGGCCAGAGGAGGCCTTGGGGCTTGCCAACAAGGGGCTGGGGATATCTGCTGATTATCTGGACCTGATCGACACAAGGGGTGTGATCCTGTTTAGGCTCAACAGGTTGGAACAGGCTGCAGAGGACCTGAGCAAGGCGGTGGCATTGTATCCATTGGGCTACCCTGCGGGTGTAGGTGCCAGGCTGCACCTGGCCAAGGTATATGCCAAACAGGGTAAGCGCCAGGAGGCTGCAGGGCTGTTGAGGGAGGCCCTGGACCTACAAGATAGGCTCAATGCCCTCAGTTCTGAAGAGCTACAAGAGGCAAAGACGCTCCTGGAGCAGATGGGTAGATAGAGGCACACCAAGCCAGGCGAGTTCGATTAAGGGCCCATGTGGGCCCTTTTTGTTGGTTGATTGACCAATAGTTTCGGTGGCTGTACAAGATCGACATGACTAGCCAGACCAATAAGGTCGAGCCTATTGTGATAAACCCATGCCTTGGAAGGCGGTACTCTGGTATCAATGCCAGCCTGATAGCGGTCTTCCCACACCTGGATAAGCTCCTGCCCATGGCGGTCATGGGCCTGCATGTACCTGGGCATATCAGGAGGATCAAGTGGGTTGATCTGCTGCAGCAGGACAACTCCAGGTGGCGTATCTGGCATGCCCGCAGGAATATGGACATGGTGGTAGGGCTGTTGCTTAGGAGGGGCCTTGGCCTGCGGCTCTTGATGGTCTTTACCTCCGCGGCCCAAAGGTCACACACCTGGACCACAAGGTGCTATGTCAAGAAGATGGACGCTATCATCGCTCCTACGAGGGCGGCGGCATCATTCCTGTCCAGGCCTGCGGTGATCGTGCCACATGGAGTGGATACGAATCTCTTCTTCCCACCTGCCGATAGGGCGGTTGAATGGGCCAGGACTGGCCTGCCTGGCAGGTATGGGATAGGTGTCTTTGGCCGGGTTAGGCCGCAAAAGGGCACTGGGGATTTTGTAGACGCGATCATGAAGGTCCTGCCTGAAAGGCCTGATTGGACCGCTGTGATCATAGGACAGACCACAGCAGAGTACGCCGCATTCCAGAGGACGCTGGTACAAAGGCTTGTAAATGCAGGTCTCGAAAAGAGGGTCAGGTTCGTTGGTTTTTTGCCAAACCCCAGCCAGATCCCGGGTTGGTACAGGGCCCTGAGTGTGGTAGTCTGCCCAAGCAGGGTAGAGGGTTTTGGGTTGCCCTGCCTGGAGGCAATGGCCTCAGGCTGTCCTGTAGTGGCGACGCGAACAGGTGCCTGGCCTGAGATCGTAGAGGATGGCCTTGACGGCTACCTTGTGCCCTGTGGAGACGTGGAGGCCATGGCAGATGCGATCAGGAGGATCACTGCCGATCCGAGTAGGCTTGCCGTCATGGGCAGGCATGCCAGGCAGAAGATAGAGGACCGTTACCAGATAACGAACGAGGCGGCCGGCATATTCGGTGTCTATCGCCAACTGCTTGCAAAGGTCGGACAGCAGGTCTAATGGAGGCTACTGACGACCTCTATACAGCGTTGGCACAGGTCCGGGTAGTGGGGGGACCTGCCGACCGATGGCCAGTAGTTCCAGCACCTCTGGCACTTCTTGTTTGTACTCTTTGCAGCCCGGACCGAGGTCTGCTGATGGCCCCTTTCCAACATGACCTCGCTGACTATATTGAGGGCGGCGAAGTCCTTTAGGCCGAACCATTCAATGACCTGTGCGTCCTGATCCGTCGCAGATATGGTGACAGCAGCCTGCTGATTGCTTGCAATCTCCTTTTGTTGCCTTAGGCCCTCCAACACCTGCAGGACCTGATCCCTCAGCTCCATCAACCTCTGATGCATAGGCTGATCCTTTTGCCAATCGATAGCTGGGTCAGGATCCGGCATGCTGGCCAGGTGGACGCTCTCTACCTCCTGGGACCTAGTGGTCATGGCAGACCAGGCCTCCTCTGCAGTATGGACCAGGATTGGGGCCAGCATCCTGACAAGGCAATCCAAGGTCCTTTGCATGACGGTCTGTGCGCTCCGCCTGGAAAGGCTTGCCTTTGGGTCGCAATACATCCTGTCCTTCAGTACATCCATGTAGATACTACTCATCTGGACGCTGCAGAAGTTATAGAGCATGGCAAAGACCCTATGGAAGGCAAAGGATTCATAGGCCTGTCTGACCTCACAGATGAGCTTGTTGAGCTGCTGATAGGCCCACCGGTCTATTGGATACATCTTCTCGTAAGGGACCGCGTCCTTGGGATCGAAGTCGTAGGTATTGCCAAGTAGGTACCTGATGGTATTGCGGATCTTCCTGTATGCATCCTGGGTCTTAGCGATGATCTGGTGGGTGCAGCGGATGTCATCCTGATAATCTACACTGGAGACCCATAGCCTGAGTATATCGGCCCCGAACCGGGCTACCTCTTGTTGTGCATCGACGTAATTGCCCAGTGATTTTGATTGCTTTATGCCCTGTTCATCGACCGTAAACCCATGTGTGAGCACCGTCTTAAATGGGGCCCTGCCGAGTGCCCCGAGTGCAGGAAGCAATGAGAGCTGAAACCAGCCGCGGTGCTGGTCTGATCCTTCAAGGTAAAGGTCCACTGGGATAGGCCAGTGGGCCTGCTTCAGACAGACGCTATACCAGCTACAGCCTGCCTCAAACCAGACATCGAAGATGTTCAATTCCTTCTTTAGCCCATCCCACTGGAAGCCAGCAGGTAAGGGGAAGTCTTCTCCGAGTATCTGCCTGGGACTGTCGGTAAACCAGCTATCAGACCCATGTTGCCTGACGTATCTGGCAACTGCAAGGACCGATTCCTTACTGAGCAGTGCTTTTCCATCTTGGTTTACGAAGGCAGGGATCGGCAGGCCCCAACAACGCTGCCTGCTTAGGCACCAATCCGGGCGAGACTGGAGCATCCCCTCTATCCTCTTTCTGCCCCAAGAGGGGATCCAGTCCACCTCTGCGATCGCCTCTAGTGCCAACTGCCTGAGGCTCTTGCCAACACCTGGTATATCCCTATCGATGCCCAGGAACCATTGCTCTGTAGCGCGGAAGATCACTGGCCCCTTGCTTCGCCAGCAATGTGGGTAGCTATGGAGGACCTGTGATCTGGCAAAGAGCCAGCCATCCTCTTGGAGCCTGTTGCAGACCAGATCGTCTACCTCCAGTACGTTCTTGCCGGCCAGCCACTGTGGTACGGTTTGATCGTATGTCCCATCATCCCTGACTGGTGAATAGATGGCCAGGTCGCATTGGATGCCGCAGGTGTAGTCCTCCTGGCCGTGGCCAGGTGCTATGTGCACTAGGCCAGTGCCATCCTCTGTTGTCACATAGTTTGCCAGTATGACCTTGTACGCATCCTTTTCAGTGGGATTCTGCTGGACAAATGGGTGCGTATAGCGCAGGCCCTCCAGTGCCCTGCCCTTTACCGTCTTGCTAGCAACAACAAGATCACCACCCAGGCCACCTGCGGCGGCAGTCTGTCCTATGCGTTCACATGCCACGATCGAGACATACTTCATGCCTGCCTTGATGTACTGTAGGGCCGTGTAGTCGAGATCTGGGTGTACTGCGATTGCAAGGTTTGCCGCAAGGGTCCATGGTGTGGTGGTCCATATCATCATGCAGACCTTGCTGGAGGAGGCCTGTTGGGTACTAACAAGCCCTAGCTCCACCAGCCTGTCGATACTGGGTTTAGTCAGAGGAAAATTCACGAATATGCTGGGGCTGCTGATCTCCTTGTATTCCAATTCCGCCTCTGCAAGGGCCGTCTGACAAGCAATGGACCAGTGTACAGGCTTTAGCTGCTTGTAGACCAGGTCCTTACCAACTAGCTCGGCGAAGACCTCTAAGATCCCCGCCTCATACTCTGGGTCAAATGTCAGATAGGGCCTGTCGAACTGGCCAAGTACACCGAGCCTCTGGAACTGCTGGCTCTGTAGGTTGACGTACCTTGCCGCATAATCCTTGCAGTGCCAGCGGATGGCCAGCTTGTCCATCTTTGCGGCCCTAGGGCCCAGGTCAGAGACCACCTTGGCCTCTATCGGCAGGCCGTGGCAGTCCCAACCAGGGACATAGGGTGCATCAAAGCCGGTCATGGTCTTGTATCGGACCACTATGTCCTTCAGGACCTTATTGATCACATGGCCCATGTGTATGTTGCCGTTGGCGTATGGCGGGCCGTCATGGAGTATATAGAAGGGGCGACCCTTGGCAGCTACCCGGATGCGACCATACAGGTCCATCTGGGCCCATTGCCTTTGGATCAGCGTTTCTCGCTCCACAAGGTTTGCCTTCATGGCAAACGATGTTGTCGGTAGATTCAATGTTTGACTGTATCCTTTACCAGATTCAGACATATCGCACCTTCTCTGGACCGCAACAGCGAAAGCTTCTTAGTTTACGTGGCTAGCTCCGCCAGGTCAATGGTAGGCGCCAGGTGCTCCGGCTTGTCATGGCTATGCAGCGGCTTGGAGCGAGCCAAGAAGACTAGCTCCTCAAGAAAGACGGGCCTGTGCACCCTGCACAGGCCCGTCTGAGTTGTCAATAACAGATGGTGACT